>NZ_JANIJZ010000011.1:0-125181 GCF_024580675.1 Brevibacterium sp. 50QC2O2 | reverse complement strand
GCTGGGTGGCAGGGTATGCGCGCGCATCTGACACGACAGACAAGGCGCGGGAACTCAACCCGACTAGCATCCAACTCGCGAGTACCACCGAAAGGCGCCGGCACCCCACCCGAGGAACACCCAACCCGCGAGTACCACCGGCAAGGCTCGGGCACTCAACCCGACTAGCATCCAACTCGCGAGTGCCACCGAAAAGGCGCGGGCTCCCGGCTTGGGGAGCACTCGACTCGCGAGCACCACCGGCAAGGAGCGATGCTGGCGCAGGATGATTGAACTACCTCCGTGCCGGTTTTCCTACACTCTCAAACCGGATGGGCGCCTCATTCTCCGGGCACCTCTTCACCGGGGGCTTCCTCGCCGGGAATTTCCTCACCGGATTCGGCCGATTCCGCGGGACCGTTTTCCGGGAGCGGACCGTGTTCGAGGAGTTCTTTGAACTGGTCTTCATCGAGCACCGGCACGCCCAGGTCCTCGGCCTTCTTCAATTTCGAACCGGCATTGTCACCGGCGACCACATAGTCCGTCTTCTTCGACACCGAACCCGCCGCCTTGCCCCCGGCGGACACAATGGCCTCCTTGATGCCGTCGCGGGTGAACGCGGTCAGCGAACCCGTGGCCACGATCGTCAGCCCAGCCAGAGTCTGTGGGGCATCCGGGGCACCGCCGGCGGGCGCATCATCGACCATCCGCACACCGGCGGCCGCCCAGCGCTGCACGATCTCGGCGTGCCAGTCCACGGAGAACCAGTCCACCACGGCCTCGGCGATCACCGGGCCCACCCCGTCGACCTCGGCCAGCTCCTCAGCCGTGGCCTGCCGGATCGCGTCCATCGAACCGAAGTGCGCTGCCAACAGGCGTGCGGCCACCGGGCCCACGTGCCGAATCGACAGTGCGTTGAGCACCCGCCACAGCGGCTGGGACTTCGCGCCCTCGATCTGCTTGAACATCTCCAGGGTGTTCTTGCGCGGTGCCGCGGCCTTCTTCAGCTGCCCCTTCTTCTCCCCGCGCAGATAGTATTCCGGCTTCGTATAGAAGTAGTGCAGGCGTTCGACCTCGCCGGTGGGCACCCCGTCCTTCTTCACCTCGCGCTCCACCACCACGCCGGCCAGGTCCTCGACCGTCAGATCGAACAGCGCGGCCTCCGATTTCAGGGGCGCATCCGCCGGCGCATAGGGCTGGGTCAGGGCCAGGGAGGCCTCGTCGCCCAGCATTTCGATGTCGAAGGCCGCCCGCGAGGCCAGGTAGGCCACGCGGTTGGCGATCTGGGCGGGGCAGGACCGGGAGTTGGGGCAGCGCAGGTCCTTGTCACCCTCCTTCTGCTCCACCAGCTCAGTGCCGCAGTCCGGGCAGTGGGTGGGCATGACGAAAGCGTGTTCGGTGCCGTCGCGGCGTGCCACCACCGGCCCCAGGATCTCCGGGATGATGTCCCCGGCCTTGCGCAGCACCACGGTGTCGCCGATCAGCACGCCCTTGCGCTTGACCTCGTGCGCATTGTGCAAGGTGGCGCGCTCCACGGTGGAACCGGCCACGTGCACGGGCTCCATCACCGCGAAGGGCGTGACCCGACCCGTCCGACCCACCTGCACGCGGATGTCGAGTAGTTCGGTCGTGACCTCCTCCGGCGGGTACTTGAAAGCGCTGGCCCAACGCGGCGCCCGCGAGGTGTATCCCAGGTCCGCCTGGACTGCCAGTTCGTCGATTTTCACGACGATCCCGTCGATCTCGTGGAGCACATCGTGGCGGTGTTCGCCGTAGTACCGGATGTAGTCGTGGACCTGCGCCGGGGTTTCGCAGACCTTGAAATACGGGCTGGTGGGCAGGCCCCAGTCGCGCAGCACACCGTAGACCTCCGACTGGCGCACCGGTTCGGCGTGGTTGTCGTCATAGGGCGTCCAGGCGGCGATGCCGTGGACCAGCATGTGCAGCGGCCGCTGCGCTGTGACCTTCGGATCCTTTTGGCGCAGCGATCCCGCTGCGGCATTACGGGGGTTGGCGAACGGCGGCTTGCCGGCTTCGACCAACCAGGCATTGAGGTCGGCGAACTTCTCCACGGGGAAGAAGACCTCGCCGCGGATCTCCACCTGTTTGGGCGGGAATTCTGTGTCCAGGCGCTGCGGGATGTCCGCGATGGTGCGGACGTTGACGGTGATGTCCTCGCCGGTCACCCCGTCGCCGCGGGTGGCCGCGCGCACCAGCACGCCGTCCTCGTAGAGCAGATTGCAGGCCAGTCCGTCGATCTTGAGTTCGGTCAGATAGTGGGTGCCCGCCGGGATCCGGCCGGCCACCCTGGCGAACCATTCGTCGAGTTCGGACTCGGAGAACACATCGTCCAACGAATACATCCGGGCAATGTGGTCGACCGCGGTGAACGAGGCCGTGTCGACGGTGCCACCGACGGTCTGGGTGGGCGAATCGTTCTTCGCCAGTTCCGGGAAATCCGTCTCCAGGGTTTCCAGAGCCCGGACCAGGCCGTCGTATTCCGCGTCGGAGATCAGCGGAGCGTCCTGGTCGTAATAGGCGCTGCGGTGCTTCTCGATCTCCGAGCGCAGTGCCGCAGCGTAGCGTTCCCGGTCCGCCGGGTCCATGGCCTCCGGATCGCGGAGGGTGAAGTCTGCGGACGGACTACTCATGTTCTTCCCTAACTGCCTGGCCCAGGTGGGCCGCCAATGCGAACTGGGCGGCGCCATAGCCCGGATCATCCGGCACGGCGCGCACGGGACCGAACCGGCCGGCTGCGACCGGTTCGATACCCGTCAATACTCCTACACCCGTCAGATCGTGCGGGTTCATGCCAAGCCTATGCCAGGGCACTGACACGGCTTCGAGCCATGTCCTGACCCGCCCGGCGCGCAACCCCGCCGACGCCGGCAGGCGCACCCACATCTGGGTTCCCGACTCGTGCGCCCCGGCGATCGCCTCCCACGGCCGCAGCACGGCCTCGGCGTCGCCTGCGGGCAGCGGCACCGCGAGCGCGGTCACCCCGGCGTCTGCGGCCAGGGAGGCGTGTGCGATCGCCTTGCCGCGGATCGTCACAGTGGACAGCCCTGGCAGGGTGAGGATCGTGTCCTCGCCGGTGCGTCCGATGAACGAACGCAGGGCCGCGGTGACCTGGGCGTCCGGCACTGCGGGCAGGGCCCGGTAGCCCGAAACCGTTGGCACCCGGCCGGTCAGCAGTTCGTCCAGATCGGGTTCGACCAGCCGGACCCGAGGCCGTGTCCCCAGGGCGCGCTCGTACCGGTCGAGCAGGGCACTGGCCCCGAGGGCATAGGCCTGGACGACGTCGCGTCTGGCGCCGGCATCAGCCAGGGCAGGGTTGCCGCCCGGCAGGCCCAGGCGGCGCAGCAGGGCCCAGGGACCGGGCAGGGTGAGCATAGTGCGCCCGTCGAAACCGGTGCCGTATTCCTCGCAGGCCTCCAGGGTGCGCGCCAGCAGCGATTCGACGCGCGCCAGGTCACGGTCGCGCGAGCCCTGCGAGCTCAAGGTCAGGCGCCAGCCGAAGGAGCCGAGGTCGGCGCTGAGCCCATCGCACAGCGCCAGGGCTGTGCCGATCGGGTCGATCATCCATGCGCTGGAACCGGAGTCCGCTCCCCTGCTGCCCGGCCCGCTCCCGGTGGCCCCACCGGTCTCGGCTGCCGCACGTGTCCCGGCTGCCGTACCGGTGCCGGTTCCCCCACGCGGGGTTCCCCTGACCTCGCGCGCCACGCCGGTCCAGGGCACGGGCGGGTAGCCCATGGCCAGTGCTGCGAAGGCGCCGGAGGCGGCCTGCCGTGGGTCCTCGCCGGGCCACAGGCCGGATGAGGAGGCCAGAATCTCGGGACGGTCATCGCCCCCTATCAGCTCCTCCCCCATCAGCTGCGGCCCCGGCCGCGCAGGTGCACCGGCGGCACGTCTGGGGCGTCGAGGCCCATGATGCGGCAGTAGAAGCCCAGCTCGCTGCGCAGACTGTCCGCGATGTTCTCCACCCGCGTGAAGCCGTGGGACTCGTTCGGATAGAACTCGGCGACGTAGACCTGGCCCTTGTCCTGCAGTCCGGAGATGAGGCGGTGGGCCTGGCTGGGTGGGACGATCGGGTCCTGTTCGCCCTGGAAGATCGCCACCGGCACGTCCAGGTCCGCCAGGTGGTTCAGCGGCGCCAGGTCCGCCAGGCGCTCCTCCCGGTCGGGTGCCTGCGGGTCCACCCCGATCAGCCGCCAGATGTACTGCGATTCGAAGTCGTGGGTCTCCGTGATGAACTTCGACAGTTCCGCCACGCCGTAGTAGTCGCTGCCACAGGCGAACACATCGGTGCGGGTCAGGGCCTGCAGAACAGTCCAGCCGCCGGCCGAACCGCCACTGATCGCCAGCCGGTCCGCATCGGCCGTGCCCTGCCGGGCCAGGCCCTGGAGCACGGTGACGGTGTCGGCGACGTCGGCGAAACCCCAGTGCCCGCGCAGGGCGTCGCGGTAGGCGCGGCCGTAGCCGGTGGATCCGGAGTAGTTGACGTCCACGACGCCGATCCCCCGGCTGGTGAAGTAGGCGTGGTGCAGGCTGACCTGCGGCACCGACTGGCTGGTGGGTCCGCCGTGGACGAAGGCGACGAAGGGAGCGGGTGCGGCGGCGCTGCCCGCTGTGCCCTCCGCTGCGGGTTCCGCATTACCTCCGGCTGCCGCGCCCGCAGCGGGACCGGCTCCCGGCTGCGGGTGGTCGGGGTTGTGGGGCGGGTAGACGATCGCGTGCACCCCGTCGATCTCCACCGCATGTCCCTGCGGCAGATAGGACGCGGGCACCGGCAGTTCGAGGCTCAGGGCGAGCGCCTGGGCGCTTCCGACGGTCACGTCGTAAAGGTAGAGCCCGGTGATCCGGTCGGCGGATCCGCCGATCACCAGGGCCAGGCCGTCGCGGTAGTCCTGCAGGGAGAAGGTCTCCAGATCGCATTCGAGGACGTCGTCGGTTCCGGCCCCGTCTGTCCACACCATCTGCGAGGTCCCGAAACGCGATTCCGCCAGGATCCGGTTGCCGCCCTGCACCGGCAGGTACCAGCGGGCGCCCAGGTTCCACAGGGGTCCACCGATTTCGCCCTCGGTGACCAGGAGTTCGGACTCCTCGGCCGGTTCAGCGGCGAATCCACCGGAGGCGACCTGGAAGAAGGCGGGGGCGGACAACGAGTACAGCTGCCAGCGTCCACTGCGGTCGGCGATGACGGACAGGGTCGTGTTCGACAGCCATTCGGGTTGCAGCACGGATTCGTCCGCCCGGCCGAACACTGCCACCGGTGCGCTGGCCCCCGCGGTGCCGGGATGGGCGACCAGGTAGAGCTTCGTCTGGTCCCATGGCATGTCCGGGTGGTCCCAGCCGATGAAGCTGAGGAAGCCGTGGTCCGGCGAGATGCGGGGGAAGGCGAGGAAGTGGGGGCCGGCGGCCAGTTCGCGCACAGCCTCCGGGGCCGAGGCCCGGCCCTGGTCCGCGGCAGCATCCGGTTCCGCAGCGCCGCCCGGTTCCGCGGCAGTGGTCCCCTCTGCGACCTCGACGATGGCCCGGGTGACGGTGCCCGCCGCATCGTAGGACTCGCGCACGGCCAGCAGACGTCCGGCCGAATAGTCCAGGTCCCCGTAGCGCACAGCCCGGTCCGTCTCCGGGGTCAGCGCGACGGGCGGGGTACCGGGGTCGGTGACGGGGTTGAACCGGTAGAGGCGCTGATCGGCGGCGTTGACGAAGGTGATGGTGTGGTCGGCGGCCACGGCCCAGGCCCCGCCGCCGTATTCGTGCACCCGCGAGTGCGCGGAATAGGGTGCGGGCAGAACGGACACGGCGTCCTCGGCGACGCCGGAGTCATTGGCGAAGATGCCGATCCGGGAGGCCTCGGTGGGGATCCGCTGGGAGTAGTAGACCCGGGTGGCCCCGGGCGGTCCTGCGAACCGGGCCCGGCTCACGGGCCTGGCACCGGCTGCGACGTGTTCGGCGGTGATCGGCGATGCCCAGGATGCGGTGACTGCGTTCTGCGAATCCATGAGCACAAGATTAGCGGGTCCGCCGAAGACGAGAGTAGCCTCGGTGGGTGCTCTTCGGGACAGGCCCCCAGAGCCCGCGCATCAGGAGGTTATATTGACCAGCATTCCACTTGAGATCACCATCGACGGTCCTGTCGAACCCGTTTTCGACCTTGTCACGCAGGCGCGCTTCTGGCCCACCTGGCATGTGCTGACCCGCTCGGTGTGCGGGACCGTCAACCGGCCGTTCCTCGAGGGCGACGAATTCACCGAGTACATCAACGGCCCACAGGGCACCGTCGAACTGACCTGGACGGTCAGCGAATACGTCCGGGGCCGGCACGTGACGATCCAGCCGATGGGCTATGAGGCGTCCATCGTCTACTCCTTCGAGGAGGTGCCCGGCGGCACGCGCTTCTCCCGCACCGTGGTCAAGGACGCGAACGGCTCCGATTCGAGCACGGTCACCCCGGAGACCGAGCAGGCCTCGATCCGCAATCTCAAGGCATTCGTCGAGGCCGAATTGGCCAAGGAGCGCAAGGGCCTGCGCCAGCACGCCGCCTGAGCGGCACGAAGGCTCTGAGCAGGGTGAAGGCTCAGGCCGGGGTCAGGCGGCTGGCCTTGTCGATCGTCGCCTGGCCCAGCACCCGGGTGCCGGCGTAGACGACCATCGTCTGCCCCGGTGCCACCCCGGACAGGGGCTCGGCCACGTCCACGTGCAGCAGCCTGCCGGCCGGCCGCGGGGTCGGCACATTGTATTCGCTCTGCGGGGCCTCGGCCACAAAATCGCCCAGCCAGACGCGGGCGTCCACCGGTTCGGAGTGCGCGCGGATCTGCACCTGGCAGTCCATCGCGGATTCGGGCCCCGAGCCCATTTCGGCCGGCGCCACGCCACACCAGGTGGTGCGGATGCCGTCCAGGTGGTCGACGGACAGGCTGGCGCGCCCACCCACGGTCACGGTGTTCGACTGCGCGTCGATCCCCGTGACATAGCGCGGTTTGCCGTCGGCGGCCGGGCGCTCCAGGTGCAGGCCCTTGCGCTGGCCGATCGTGTACGTCATCGCACCGTCGTGTTCGCCCAGCACCTCGCCGGACTCGTCCGTGATCAGGCCGGGGCGCATCGGGATCTTATCGCTCAGCCACGCCTTCGTGTCCCCGTCGGGGATGAAGCAGATGTCGTAGCTGTCGGGCTTGTTGGCCACGGAGAAGCCGCGTTCGGCGGCCTCGGCGCGGACATCGGCCTTCGACGCCGAGGCCCCGATCGGGAAGTAGCAGTGGCGCAGCTGTTCGGCGGTGAGCACGCCGAGCACATAGGACTGGTCCTTGTTCATGTCCACCCCGCGGTGTAGTTCGGGGTTGCCGGCGGCATCGAACATGACCTCGGCGTAGTGGCCGGTGGTGATCGCGTCGAAGCCTAGGGCCAGGGCCCGGTCCAACAGGGCTGCGAACTTGATCCGCTCATTGCAGCGCATACACGGATTGGGGGTGCGGCCCTGGGAGTATTCGGCGATGAAGTCATCGACGATGTCCTCCTTGAACCGCTCCGAGAAGTCCCAGACATAGAAGGGGATGCCCAGTTTGCCGGCCACCACGGCCGCATCGCGCGAGTCCTCGATCGTGCAGCAGCCGCGCGAACCCGTGCGCAGGGTCCCGGGCATGCGGCTCAGCGCCAAGTGCACGCCCACGACCTCGTGGCCCGCGTCCACGGCGCGCGCCGCCGCCACCGCGGAATCCACTCCGCCGGACATCGCTGCCAGAATCTTCACCGCTGTTCCCTCTTCCCCATTCGTTCGTCTGTTTCCCTCGCCGCGCTCATCGGCCCGGCCGTACCAGCCCGGCAGTGTCGCGCCCTCGGCACCATGTGCCCTCAGTTCAGCGCATCGCGCATCCAGGCGGGCGTGGCCGAGACCATGCCCGCCTTCCCCGCCTGCGCCACCACCTGCGGCAATACCTCGATAAGACGGTCAACGTCGGCGACCGTCGTTTCCATTCCCAGGCTGAAGCGCTGGGTGGAACGGGCCGCGTCCTCATCGCGTCCCATCATCATGAGCACATGGCTGGGCCGGTTGACCCCGGCCTGGCAGGCCGAGCCGGTCGATGTGTCGAAGCCGGCGAAGTCCAGCAGGAACAACAGGGAGTCGCCCTCGCAGCCGTCGAACACGAAGTGCACATTGCCCGGCAGGCGCTGGGCCCCGCGCGCACCGGACAGGTGCGCAGTGGGGACTGCGGCCTCGACTCCGGCGATCAGGCGGTCGCGCAGTCCGGACAGGTGTCCGGCGCGTTCGTCCACATCGGCCAGTGCCAGGCGCGCAGCGGTGGCGAAGGCCACGGCGGAGGGCACGTTGAGCGTGCCGGAGCGGATCTGGCGTTCCTGCCCTCCCCCGTGCAGCACGGGCACCGGCTTGAGGTTCCGGCCCAGGATCAGGGCCCCCACCCCTACCGGCGCACCGATCTTGTGCCCGGAGATGCTCAGGGCGTCCACACCCAGTTCTGCGAAGTCCACCGGGATCTGTCCGAAGGCCTGGACCGCATCGGTGTGCACGGGAATGCCGTGGGCGTGCGCCAGCTGCGCGATCCGCGCGATCGGCTGGATCGTGCCGACCTCGTTGTTGGCCAGCATCACGCTGACCAGCGCGGTGCGCTCCGGGGCCTCGTCCAGGGCTGCGGCGTAGGCGTCCAAGTCGAGCCGGCCGGCCGCGTCGACGGACAGCCAGACGACCTCGGCGCCCTGGGTCTCCAGCCACTGGGCGGTTTCGATCACCGCATGGTGTTCGATCGTCGACACCAGCAGCCGGGGCCGGGGCAGTTCGACGGTGAAGGTGCCGGGGCGGCCGGGCACGGGCGTGTGCCGGGCGCCGTCATTGCGCGACCACCACAGCCCCTTGAGTGCCTGATTGTCCGCCTCCGTGCCGCCGGAGGTGAAGATGACCTCGCTGGGATCGCAGTGCAGCAGACCCGCCAGGGTGCGGCGGGCGTCCTCCATCGCCAGGCGGGCCGCCTGGCCGTCGGTGTGCAGGGCCGAGGGGTTGCCGATCCGCTCCAGCTCCCGGGTGTAGGCCGCAAGCACCTCCGGCTGGATGGGATGGGTCGCGGCGTGGTCGAAGTATGCGCGCATAACCCATCCAGTTTAGAACCTGGCTTGGTGGACGTATAGCGGACAGCTGAGCGCCGTCGGTCACAGAGGTTCTACAGTGGAGGCCGTGACCACCCCGCAGAATCCCTCCGCCACCGCTTCGACCCACACAGCCCACGATCCCACAGCCCCGGTACCCGAATCACCGGCAGCCACTTCCGTGCGCCGCGTCGCGGTGGCCGCCGGGATCGGCACCGCCGTGGAACTCTACGACTTCATCATCTACGGGCTGGCCAGCGCCATCGTCTTGAACAAGGTGTTCTTCACCCTGGACGATCCGCTGCTGGGCACCCTGGTCGCCTTCGCCACCATGGGCGTGGGCTTCTTGGCCCGGCCGCTGGGCGGGATCGTGTTCGGCCACTTCGGCGATCGGCTGGGCCGCAAGCGGATGCTGGTGCTGACCCTGACCGCCACCGGCCTGTGCACCGCGCTGATCGGCTGCATCCCCGCGGCCGCCACCTGGGGTATGGCGGCTCCGATCCTGGTGCTGCTGCTGCGCCTGTGCCAGGGCTTCTTCATGGGCGGTGAGCAGGGTGGGGCCTTCGTCATGATCACCGAACACGCACCGGCCGGCCGCAAGTCCTTCTTCGGCGGCTTCGCCACCGCCGGCTCCCCGCTGGGCTCCATCCTGGGCACCCTGGCCTTCACTCTGGCCACCGCGCTCAGCGGCGACGCCTTCCTGACCTGGGGCTGGCGGGTGCCCTTCTGGCTGTCCCTGGTCCTGGTGGCTGTGGGCCTCTACATCCGCCTGGGCATCGACGAATCCCCGGAGTTCAAGCGCGTCAAGGCCACCGGCCACGTCGCCCGGTTGCCCCTGGGCCGGGTGCTGCGCACCGCATCCTTCATGCTGGTGGCCGGGATCCTGGTCAATCTGGGCTTCAACCTCACGATCTTCATCGTCAACTCCTTCTCCATGGCCTACGGCACCGAGGCCCTGCACATGGACCGCCAGGACATCCTGACCGCGGGCCTGATCGGCTCAGTGGCCCACCTTGTCACGGTGGTCGGCTCCGCCTGGCTGGCCGACAAGCTGGGGCTGACCCGGGTGATGGCAACCGGCGCGGTGCTCATGCTGCTGTGGGCCTTCCCGTTCTTCTGGCTGTTCGATCTGCGCACCCCGGTCGCGGCGACCATCGCGATCGCCGGGGGCTATGCGATGGGCGGTGTGCTGTTCGGCCCGATGGCCCACTGGTTCACCACCCTGTTCGCCCCCGAACTGCGCTATTCCGGGGTGGCGGTGTCCTACAACATCGGCGCCGTGCTCGGCGGCGGCCTGTCCCCGACGATCGCCACCTGGCTGCTGAGCTCCTTCGGCGGCCAGTCCTGGCCCATCAGCCTGTACCTGTGCCTGGGTGCGGTGTTTGCGGTCCTCGGTCTGTGCATGGCCCGCGGACATGTGCGCCAAGCGGCGTGACCGGACGGCCTGACCACGCGGCGGAGGGCCCACTCCGGTTGATAAGCTGAACGTCGTGCTTACCCTGCTGACCTACACGCTCTATGCCCTTTGCGGCGTGCTCACCGTTTGGGCGGGGGTGCAGGCGATCCGTGACAAACCGGCGAATATGGCGCTCATCGTCTTCACCGGCGTGCTCCTGCTGGGGCTGCTGGTGCAACTGGTCCTGGGCATCGTGCTGTGGCCGCAGGCCGGCGGCACCGACGCCCTGCTGTTCTTCGGCTATGTGCTCACCGCGATCGTACTGGTGCCGCTGGCGGGCGGCTGGGCATTCATCGAACTGACCAGGTGGGGGCCCCTTGTGTTGGCCCTGACCGGGCTGACCGTCATCGTAATGATTGTGAGGATGGACCAGATATGGCTCTGAAGCGCGGGCGCGCTCCCAAGGATCCGGCGCAGACAAGCCCCTACTCCGCGATGCACACCGGCCTGGGCCGCGCCCTGACCGCCGTCTACGGGATCTTCGCCCTGGCCGCGACCATGCGCGCGCTCTCCCAGATCATCCGCGAGTTCTCCGTGGCCCCGGTGTCCTTCATCCTCTCGCTCATCGCCGCGATCATCTACATCGTCGCCACCGTGTGCTTCGTGCGCGGCAGCAAGCGCAGCCATCACGCAGCGATCGCGTGCTGCGCGATCGAACTGGTGGGCGTCATCGCGGTGGGCATCCTCAGCTTCATGGAGCCCCAGCTGTTCCCCAAGGCCAGCGTCTGGTCGGGCTTCGGCGTGGGATACGGCTGTGTGCCGCTGTTCCTGCCCGTGCTGGGCCTGTGGTGGCTCTTCGGCATCGGCAAGCGGGTCGCGGCGCAGGAGGACGGCGCCCAGGACACCGGGACCGAGGCCGCCTGAGGCTTCCGCCCCCTCGTCCCCGGGCGCTGCCACCCGGCCCGGGTCACAGGCGCGCCTGCACCCGGACACCGGTTCAGCCGCGCCGCTGCAGTTGGGCGACCAGGTCCTCGCCCACGGAGCCGAACAGCGTCCGCGCCCAGATCGAATCCCCCTCGGCGTAGGGCCGGCTGCCGTCGTAGAGCCAGTCGGGCTGCCGCCCGGCCGCCAAGTCCTTGGCACAGGCCGCACAGGCCGGCAGCTTCTGGCCAGTGGCCGAAGTGGTGGCCCGCTCGCCGCGCACGGTGGTCTGCGCCGCGCCGTGTCCCGGATCGAAGACGCACAGCGTCTCCCCGCGCCTGATCGCAGCGCGTCGAGCCCTGCTCCCCACTGCTCTGCCCTTCCGCCCGGCCTTGTCCGGCCCCGACCGCGTGGCGCCGGTACGGCCACCGCGCTCGAGCTCATCGAGGTCCCTGCCGGCCAGGTTCAGTAGGACCAGGGCCCCGGCTAGATCCACCCGGCCGGCCTGTGGATCGTCGACGATCCCGGCGGCCAGAGTGTAGGCGTCCAGCCCGTGTTCGACGAGCTCGGCCCGCTGGGCGTCCAGACCGCTGACGTCGAAGTCGCGCAGCCGTCCGGCGATGTGCAGGCTGTCGGCGGAGAGCTCCCGCGCCAGATCACGGCGCTGCAGTTCCCCCGCCTGGTCGAGGATCCGCCGCGGCAGGCGATACGGAGCGGGCGCCTTCCGCCTGGGCGACCGGCGCATCTGCCAGACAACTGCCCCGGCCGCCAGGATCAGCACCGGGACGAGGACCACTGTGAAGATCACCCCCGCTCCGGAATCGAAGATCTCCAGTGGCGATGACGCGGACGAGTGGTGTGAGCCGGTGCCGGTCTTGCGCTCGGGCTTGGTGAAATTCGGATCGCGCAGGGTCTCGACATAGGTCACGGCCTGCACCGGCGGTGGGTCCTGGCTTTCGGTGTCCTGCCCGGCCGCATTCATTCTGGCCAGCACATCGAACCGGTCCGCCGCATCCACGTCGACCTTGCTCCACACGGTGCCGGTCTGCGGCTTCATCACCAGGTACACGCCCTGGCCCTCGCGCGCTGCCGCGACCAGCGTGCCCAGATCTGACACGTCCGAGCGATCCGCCGGCACGATCACCACGTAGACCGGCACCCCGCCGCCGTCCTCCAACGCCTGCTGCAGGGAGTTCACGGTCGTCTCCCTGATATCGGGACGCGCCGCGGGATCAATGTAGAGGGGATCCTCGGCCAGGGATTTCGCGATATCACCGGAATAGCTCAGCGAACTCATGTCTCCGTGTCCTTCCGTCGATGCTTGCCGATGGCGATCAGCACGCCGCCCAGCGCACCACCGGCAAGTCCGCCGATCACTCCGCCGGACAGGGTCCCGCGCAGCAGGCTGGACTGTGAGGCCGATGGGCTGATGCCGAAGGACTCCCGGTCGTGCTTGACGGGCAGACTCCGATACGGCTGCGAATCGTCTTCGTTCCACTCGATATCGCCGGCCTTGGAGACTTCTTCGTGGAGCGCGCCGGCGAAATCAACGGGCGTCCCCGGTTCGCTCGCGGCCCCAGCCCGGGTATAGGAAAGCCGGGGATGCAGCACCTCGAAGCGCGCGGCCTCGTCGTCGGGAGTTCGGCCGGCGGAGGCGATGGTGGCCGAATACCCCGTGGCCACGAAGACGATCCCGTCCTGCCCTCGTTCGGCCAGCCCCGCCGCCAACCGGTTGGCCAGCAACGTGACGCTGCCGCCGGATTCATCCGAGGCGGCCAGGCTCGGCAGTGCGACGTAGATCGGCAGCCGCACGTCCCTGGCGGTGCCGGCCAAGGACGCGCGCTGGGCGGGATCGAGTAGTGCGGCATTGACCGGCGAGACGTAGACGGGATCGTCCTGCCAGTGATCGAGAATGGCGCCGATCCGGGCCCGGTCGTAGTCGTCCGCGTAGCGCCCTGCATCCGCCTGGGACACCGGCAGCGCATGGGTCAGGACGTATTGACTGCCCCCTATGCCCAGTCCCCCGCCGGCCAGGACCGCTCCGAGCACCAGCGCGGATCCGGCTAAGATCCGCCCAACCCGGCTCCTGCCCTGCCGGCTCCGCTCCTTCGCACGCGGACTCGACGCCTTCGCACGGGGCTGCGGGTCAACAGCCGGGCCGTGTGTGCCGGGGACATCGGATTCGATCGGGGCCAAAGATCCCAATCCGGTGTGCGCATAGCCGTCATCGCATTCGAAGTACGGGACCGCCGTGGCGCCGGGCGCCGGTGCGACCAAGAGACTAGCGGGACGCGTACCCGACTCCACTGCGGTTTCGCAGTCGGAACAGGTCGGCACGCTCAGCGCCCCGTGCCGGCTGCGGAACTGCACGGTCGAATCCGCCCGGCCGTGCAGGGGGTTGAAGAAGCAGTGCCCGGTCGGTTCGGCCTCCGGATGGCGGAGCAGTTCGTCCCAGCGCTGGTCCATCAGCCATAGGGCCACCATATCCACGGGACTCAACCCGCCGGCGGCGTGGCGGGCCTGCAGCGCGCCGATCGCCTCCGCGAGCCCGTGCAGCGCGCCAACGGTACGTGCCGCGCGTCCACCGGGGTCCTCGGCCGCCAGCGCCAACACGCGGTCCGCCGGTACTTCGTCATAAGTCCGGCGGATAGCAGCGGAGGCCCTGGAGCGCACCCGACGGGGCAGCTCGGTGGGTTCAAGCACGCCCGCCATCCCCTTGTTGCGGCGCAGGATCACCCAGCTCAGCGCGGCGGCGACCGTGGCCGTCGTCGCGCCCAGCGCCACCAGGTTCGTTCCCGCTTCCTCGGCGACTTCCAGGGTGGACACGGTTTCGCGGGTGAAGCCCCGGTCCGTGTAATCCGCCAGGTCCGGCTTTGGGCCCAGTCCCAGCCAGGCGCGGCCGGCGGCGATGTTGTAGGACATGAAACGCTCCGGATCGGCCAGGAAGTCCCCGCGCATATCCGTGTAGTCGCTCACCCCCACCAGGCGCCCGCTCATCCCCTTCGGACCGGAGGCGTAGACCAGTGGCCGGCCCCGGACCCGGGCGATCTGCTGGTAGATCAGAATCCGAGGTCCGCCGTCGTCCAGTTCGGCAGCACTCAGCAGCCGGCCGACTGCCACATCGCAGCTGTTGAGCGTGGCATTGCGGGGCCGGCCCAGTTCGGGACCGAGGATGATGCGGATGTCGACGTCATCGGCCGTGGCCAAGCGGCGCAGTGTCGCCTCCAGCCCATCGGGCAACCCGGGGCGGACCTCCGGATCGGTCAGGACGGCGGTACCGGCACGCAGCTCGTCTCCATAGAGCGCGTCCAGCGCCCGTGCGAGGGCAGCTCCGATCGCGGTGTCGGTGGCCGCTTGATCGTTCAGGTCGGTCGAGGCCATGGGCTCCAGCCTACCGGAGGGCAGCGCCTCCGCCCGGACGCGCGCGGTCCCTACCCCTGGGTGCGCTTGCCCCGGGTCTTGGCACCGACCATGAACCAGCCGTCACCAGCCGCGCTGAGTTCCGCATCGTCGAGGTCCGAGGGCCGGGAGCCCTGCCCCTTGGCCTGCAGCATGTACGGCAGGGCCACGTCGATGACGACGGTGGAGCGGTTCTTGTCCCCGGTGATGAGCGCCTCGACGTCATTGCCCATGTCGACGCTGGCATTCGTCGAGGCTGTGGCCTCGACGGTGCAGCGGATCTCGCCCAGGGACACAGCACCCTCCCTGGTGCTCAGCGACATGGCGGACAGATCGGCAGCTTCCTCTACGGACTTGCAGGTGACCCCCACGTCCTTGAAGCCGCCCGATTTGGATGCGAGTTTGTCGACATAGGCGCGGAAGTCACTGAAGGCCCTGCCCTCGAGCTGGATTCCCGCCGCTTCCTTCTGCGTTTTGCCCGGCTCCGCCCGCAGGTACTTCAACAGGGCCTCCGTGGCCCCGCGGTCCAGGTCGGTGAACTCGCCGGGGGCCGGCGCCACTGCTCCTGCGGCGTCCGCGGCCAGCTGGGGCGCAGACGCTGCCGGGAGGAAGAGCGATTGCACAACCGACCAGTCACTGGCAGCGGTATCGCGCCGGGCCACCAGGGCCTCCACGGTATCGTCACTGCCCGCGACCTTGGCGAAGGCCATGAACCACATGGGGTAGGCGTCGAAGGAACGGCCACCGGCCACCACCGATTCGAAGGCGCCGGCGCTCAGTTTCTTCTTCTCCGCCTTGGCGATGAGGATTTCGGCCTCCGTGCGGCTGCGCAGCGGTTCGGCCTGGAGCGCGTCGAGGTTCTTCCCACCGTTCTGCAGCGCCTTGTCCAGGCCCTTCACATAGCCGGTCATGAAGTCCCCCGCCTGGCCGGTGGCCAGGGGAACGCGGCTGTAGCTCTTGATGGTGGGGTCGGCGGGCTGGGCCACGGGCAGGGGCGCGCAACCGGAGACGCCGACCACGGTGCCCAGCACCACGGCTCCGGCGGCCACTCCACGCCGCGAGGTGGCGCCGTGGCGCCCACGGCCGGTAGGGGTCGCACGCTCCCGGCCGGCGCCTCGGCGGCCCGAATCAGAACGGCCGGAACCGGAGCGACCGGCGCGATCCGAATCGGACCGACCACGACCGGAGCCCCGGCCCGTCCTCCCGCGCCGGCCAACGGTACGGCGGGCGCGCAGGAAGAAGAACAGGGCACCGCCCAGTGCCAGGACGACCCCGGCGAGGCCGATGATACAGAATGCCAGGACACCGTGGACGGCTATCTGCATGGTCACCGTGGCTCCTTGGAGATCGCCCTTTCCATCGGCGGGGGCGATGACGATGACGTTCGGAGCGGCGTCCAGATCGAAGGTCTGGGACACCTGGCTCCCGGTCTGCTGCTGAATCCACCAGTCACGGCCGGCGGGGGGCACCACCGGCGCTGTGTCCCCGTCGAGTCGCCGGCTCTCCAAGGTGCCCGGCATGGTCCAACCCGTGATCTCCTGGTGGGCGATTCCCGTCAGATAGCTTTCCGAATCGACGCCGTTGGCGGTGCCCAGGAACAGTTCGCGCGAGCCCCCGCCGGATGTCGCCGTCAGGGTGGCCGAGGTATGGGTGAAGGGCACGACCTGTTCGTCCAGGGACACCGCATAGGTGCCGGGGGCCACTGTGATTTCCTTGGCCTCGAGCTTGTCGTCGGTTCCCACCGCCAATAGGGCGGAGATCACCGGCACCAGGATCGCCGCGGCGATGACAAGGCACAGCACGCCCAGCACGGGCCTGATGACGGTCAGTCGTGACACCGGGCCCGCTCCTAGAACAGCGCGCGCATCAGGCGGGCGCGGGCCTTGACGACACGGGCATCGGTGGCGCCGACGACCTCGAACAGATCAAGCAGGCGCAGGCGCACCGTCTCCTTGTCCTCTCCCGTCAGACCGGGCAACAGGCCCAGGAGCCGGTTGAAGGCATCGTCGACGTGGCCGCCGACCACGTCCAGATCCGCGCATTCGAGGGCGGCTGACACGTTCTTCGAATCGTTCGCGGCAGCGGCGCGCACCCGTGCCGGGTCCTGGTCCTTCGTGCGTTCGAGCAGTTCCACACGGGTCAGGCCCAGCTTGGCCTCATCGTCTGCGGGGGCTTCCGCAAGGGCGGCCCGGTAGATCTCCTTGGCCCGGTCCAGATCCCCGGCTTCCAGGGCCGCAATGGCCTCGGGGTGGGCGGGGCCGACGGGCTGTTCGTCCACCGGTGCGTTCGCCGGAACCGCGGTCTTCGTCATCCCCTGCTGGCCGGCCAGCTGCACCAGCTGATCCAGCACGGCCTTGACCTGGGCCTCGGGCTGGGCGCCCTGGAACAGTGGGACCGGCTGCCCCTGGATCAGCGCGATGATCGTGGGGATCGACTGGACCTGGAATGCCTGCTGCAGGCGGGGATTCGCGTCAACGTCGACCTTGCCCAGGACCGCGCGGCCGTGCAGATCGCGCACCGCCCGTTCGATCACCGGGGAAAGCTGCTTACACGGGCCGCACCATTCGGCCCACAGGTCGATGACCACGGGGACCTGGGCGGAGAGCTGCACGACGTCGTTGAAGGTCTCCTCGGTGACGTCGAAGACCAGGTCGGGGACGAGGACCTCGCCGGGCCCGGCCTGTCGCGGTGTGCCGGAGGCCGCGGCACCGCCCGCGGGCGCATCGGCTCCCGCGCGTCCCGGGTGGCGGACGGCGGAGAGGTCCAGGCCCTCCTGGCCGGCAGGTGCGCTACCCGCATTCTGCGGCATCTGAGTCACGTGTTTCTCCTCTGTGCGTAGTTGCTTCGGCAGGGTTGCTTCGGCAGGCGCGGTCGTTCCCCGCGCGGTTATTTCAGCTTGGCGCCGGAGACCAGCTGGTCGGCGCCGATCACAGTGGCCTTGCCCGACTTCGGGATGACCATGACGACATTGCTCGCGATCTCCACCTCGAAGCCCTTCTCGGTCTTCGAAGCGCCCGCCAGTTTGTCATACGGCGGACTGAGCTGGAGCTCACCGGTTTCACCGTCCTTGGATTCGGGCTTGGTCGTCACGGTCTTCGTCACGGTTCCGAAGACCAGTGCCGAGCCGTCGGCGGTCGCCTGAGCGGCCAGGGTCTTTCCGGCCTTGTACGTGTACTCGACCTCTGCGTTGTTCTTCTTCAGGCTCTTGGCCTGATCGGCATCGGCCTTCACCTGGCCCTTGGTGAAATCGTCCGAACCGAATTCGGCCGCGCGGGCCTTCGCCTTCTTGCCCTTGGCCCCCTGGCCGTCCTGCAGCATGGCCGCGTAGTCCGACAGCGCCTTCTTCGGCGTCAGCGCCAGACCGGACTGATTCGGATCCAGTAGCGCCGAGCCCTGCCTTGCGTCGTTGAGCTCCGGGATCTGCGCGCCGGCCAGCAGAGTGGTCTGCGACCACAGCTTGTAGTCATCGCGCGGGGACTCCTGGCTGAGCACCAGGGCCTGGGTCTGCCCGCCGCCGGAGGCGATCACGGTGGTCACCCGCGGCCAGCTCTGCGTGGCCGAGGACGCATTGCGCAGGATCTGCTCACTGGCCACCGCCGCGGGCATCGCATAGCCCTTCTTCGCCTTCTTGGCGTTCTTGTACGCGCGTTCCCGCTGGGCCAGGGCGGGTCCGGCGGCCCGCTGGGCCAGCGCCTTCTTGTCGCGGGCCTTGTCCGCCTTCGCCACCTGGTCGCCGATCGCGCCGAGGATCGAGTCGACCTGTTCGTCGGTCACCACGGCGGGCGCGCTCGAGGGCAGTGGCGCGGGCTGCGCCTTGGGCAGTTCCTCATCGCCGCCACAGCCGGTCAGAGCCAACACCGGAATGCAGGCCGCCGCCAGGCCGCGCGCCAGCCGTCTGCCCACACCGCGGGCCGGTGCTGCGTGATGTGCCGTGTTCCGGTGTGGTGCCACGGCCGTTGCGGAGTTCACTGTCGTATCAGCGTTCACTGTCGTCGCCTCCGGACGTGGAGCTGTCGGGTTTCGTCACGGTCTCGGGTGCCTTCTTCGGAGGTTCGGGTGCCTTCTGTGGAGGTTCGGGGGCCTTCTTCGGGGGCTCAGGGGCCTTGCGCGGTGCCGGGGCCGAGGTTCCCGGCGCCTGCCGGGGCACCGGTCGCTTCGCATCCTCGGCCTTGGGTGCCGGCTTGGCCTTGGGTTCCGACGAGGCCTTGGGCGCCGGCTTGGCCTTGGGTGCCGACGCGCTCGTTGTTGCAGGCTTGGCCTTCGGCGCAGGCTGAGCCTTGGCATCTGCGATCGGGCTCGCCGGTTCCTCGTCCTCGTCCTCGGCGAAGGTCTTCGGAATCGCGCGCTGGGGCTTCGCGGATTTGGCCTGTCCGGTCTCCGGCTTCTGCTCTTTCCCCGGTTTGGCCGCGGGCTTCGCGGGCTCGGACTCACCGGTCTTCTCGGCCGCGGAGGTCTCCGCATCAGCGACCGCGGGTTTGCCGGTCTCCGGCTCCACCGTGTCGGGCTTCGACTTCGCCCCCGCCCACTTCGCGTCCACGGCGGTCGGAGTCGATTCCCCGGTATCCGTCTTCGGCAGGACTGTGGTCGCGTCCTCCGCAGCCGTGCCTGTGGCCGCCGAATCGGCTGCCGTCCCGGCCGCACCATCCACCGTCCCCGCGGCAGCGGCCGCCCCGACCAGGGGGACCTCGGCGGTGACGGTGGAACCGGTCTCGGCCAACCTGCGGCGGCGTTCCTGCCTGCGGGTCCGGCGTGCCCGTTCCTGGCGCGAACTGCGGATGGCCAGAATGCCCAGCACCACTGCGGCGGCCAGGGCCAGGATGCCCAGGACGATCAGCGTCGTGGCCCAGGGAGTGCTGGCGTGGCTGAGCCAGCTGATGCTCACGGAGGTGACCTCTCCGGCCTTGCCGTCGCCCGCCAGCAGGAAGGCGGTACGTCCGGCGTCGTCCTTCCAGGTCAGGGTGATCTCGTCATCCCCGGAATCCTGCTTGGTGAACAGCTCACCACCGGCGGGGTCCGGGACGGAGGTGTCCTTGCCGTCGCCGGTCGTGGTGGCGAGTTCGGTGCTCGACTGCAGGCCGGTGATCCGCGTGACGCGCGTGTCCTCACCCACCCAGGCGTCGATGTTCTCCTTGGACGCCTGCGACACGGTCAGGGGTCCTGTGCCCTTGACCTTCACCGTGGTCGGCACGTCGTAGAGGTTGAGGACGCCCGGTTCGATCACCGCCACAGGGGCGTCAGCGTCGATGTCGGCGCTGGCCGTGATGGTGTCGGAGGGGGCCCAGAACGTCTTCTGGCCAACACCGATGACGCCCAGCACGAGGCCGAGCACAAGGAAGATTGCCGACGCGATGAATCGCACGCTGGTTCCTTCGGGTAGGGACTGAGGTCAGAGCACCATTCTATTGGTCCCGCGTGAGAACTTGCCGAAAACCGTTGCGGCAATCGCCACACACGTACAATGACAGGGTGTCTAAGAACAACTCTGAAAACGACAGGATCGTCTGGATCGACTGCGAGATGACCGGCCTCGAGCTGGGCGTCGACGAACTGATCGAGGTCGCCGCGATCGTAACCGACTTCGAACTGCGGCCGCTGGACGACGGCATCGACGTCATCATCAGGCCCAGCGACGCGGCGCGGGCGCATATGAACGACTTCGTCACCAATATGCACACCACTTCCGGCCTGATCGAGGAATTGGACGGGGGGCTGACGATCGAGCAGGCCCAGGAACAGGTCCTGGCCTATATCAAGCAGCACGCCCCGGTGGCCGGCAAGGCGCCGCTGGGCGGGAACTCGGTGGGCACGGACAAGGGCTTCCTGCAGGTGCAGATGCCCGAACTGGTCGAGCACCTGCACTACCGCATCATCGACGTCTCCTCGATCAAGGAACTGGCCAAGCGCTGGTACCCGCGCGCCTACAACCACGCCCCCGCCAAGACCGGCGGCCACCGGGCGCTGGGCGACATCCGCGATTCGATCGACGAATTGGCCTACTACCGCAAGGCCGTGTTCGTCTCCGAAGGCCCGACCTCGGCCCAGGCCCAGTCGATCGCCGCGGAGCTGGCGGCCAAGACCCAGGGCATGTCGCTCTAGGCTTCAGCCCTTGGCGGCCCTGGCCAGGCGCCCGCCAACGCGCGCGAGCTGCGCCAGGTCGTGCAGCCGCGCATCGTCGAGCGAATCCCAGGAGGCCGCCACGGCAGCGTCCGTCGCGGCCTCCAGTTCCGCGCGCAGGCCCTTGCCCGCCGCTGTCGGCACAGCGGTGTCGTCGTCCGCACCCGCGACCAGGCCCGCCGAGCGCAGGTGGTCGACGGTCTCGGCCCAGACCTCGGCCGTCCAGCCGTGTGCGCGTCGAGCCGCAGCCGGCGGGAAGGGCCCACCGTCCAGACTGTGCAGAATGCTGGCCACAGCACCCGTGACACCGCTGGTGGCAAGCACCGCCCCATGGCTGTCGCCGCGGTACTCCCGTAGGTGCGTGGCGGTGATCCACAGCGCCAGCACCGGGTCCGAGGCGCCCGGGACCTGGGCCAGGGCGGCCCGTGTGGCCGCCGACAGGGGCCGGTAGGTGTCGTCCATGGCCGCCACGACCGGGGCCAGTTCCTCACACAGCCGGGCCGCGTCCGCATCGATCTGCGCCGCGCCGCCGGGCAATCCGTCTTCCGCCGCGCCGGACCGCGCCCGCTCGACGAGGGCCGCGACCCCGCGCAACCGGGCCGCGTGCGCCTGCTGCGGGCTGGTCGTCTCCCAGACCTTCGGCAGGGACCGGCACACGTAGTCGTGACCGAATGCGTAGAACACCGAGGTCACGGCCTCTCCGCCAACGGCCCCCAGCGGGGCCGCGCGCGAGGCCAGGTACTGATCGGAACCGTGCACCAGTCCGGCCGCGGCCAGTTCGGTGCGCAGTTCCGGGGCGAAATAGGACGCGGAGTGGAAGGCGTCGAGGCGCCAGGTGAGCAAGCGGATGTCTTCACTTCTTCGTGAGTCGGTCATAGGCTCACCCTAGAGGCAGACGAACCCGCGGGCAATGCGCGTCCGGCGTGAGAGATATGTCACGGATTCCGGTATAAACCGGGTACTCCCAGCGGTTTTCAAGGCCTTGAACCATAGACTGGAAGTTCAGGTCCGATTGGCATCACGAAAGGCAGACGGTGGAAACCGAGATACCCCTGGGTAAGCGACGCCCGCTCTATCGGGCGTTCGAGATGCTGCCGGCCCTGATCAGCTACACCGCTCTACTGCTGACGATCATCCTGCCGATCATCTCCCCGCGCGTCGGCGCCTACTACGTCCTGGCGATCGTCGCCATCATGTTCTACCGCGCGATCCGCGGCGCCTTCGACCTGGCCCACGGCTACAGCCGGTACAAGCGCGCGGCCCGGGTGGACTGGTCGGCCCGGCTGATGGACATCGGGCTAACGCTCGACGGCAAACGCGTTCCGCCCAGCCCGCCCGGCTCGTTCAAGGTCCACAAGCACCGCGAACTGCTGGATCGGGTCAAGACGAATCCGGATATCTACCCGCACCCGTCGAACCTGCGCCACGCCGTCGTCGTGGCCGCGTACAACGAAAGCTACGAGGTCATCGCCCCGACGATCCGCGGGCTGTGCTATTCAACCACCCCGGGCGATCAGTTGTGCATCTTCTTCGCCTATGAGGAGCGCGGCGGGGACGGCATAGAGGAGACCGCTCAGCGGCTCAAGTCCGAATACGGCCACCGGTTCGGCCACTTCGAACTGGTCAAGCACCCCAAGGACCTGCCGGAGGAACTGGCGGGTAAGGGCGCGAACATCACCTACGCCGGCTACCGGGTGCAGAACTGGGCCGATGAGAACGGTCATGCGTACTCCGATGTCATCGTCACCACCCTCGACTGCGACAACAAGCCCTATGAGAGCTACTTCGACTACGTCGCCTACGAATACATCAAGGATCCGGACCGCAAGCGCCGCTCGTTCCAGCCGATCGCCCTGTATCTGAGCAATATCTGGGACGCGCCCGTCATCACCCGAGTGGTGGCCAGCGCCAACTGTGTCTGGAACCTCACCTCCACGGTCCGCCCGTACACGCTGCGCAACTTCGCCTCCCACGCCCAGCCGCTGGACGCCCTGGTGGAGATGGACTTCTGGACCAAGCGGTCCATCGTCGAGGACGGCCACCAGTACTGGCGCTCCTACTTCCACTTCGGGGGCAACTACAAGGTCCGCCCGATCCACGTGCCGATCTACCAGGACGCCGTCCTGGCCGGAAATCTGAAGAAGACCGCCATTGCGCAGTTCAAACAGCTCAGCCGCTGGTCCTACGGTGCGTCGGACGTGCCGTATGTGGCCCAGCAGATGGCCGATAAGCGCGCACCGTTCTGGCCCTCGTTGATCCGCTTCCTCAGCCTGCTGGAGGGCCACGTCACCGTGGCCTGCGTGTCGCCCATCATCGCCTTCGGCGGCTGGGTGCCCGTGATCATGATGCTGCGCTCCGGCGAGGCCGACGCATTCGTGCGCAACACCCCGTTCCTGATGGGCGTGATCCAGCAGGTCGCGATGGTCTCCCTGCTGACCTCCCTGGTCGTGGTGCTCAACCTGATCCCGCCCAGGCCCGCCAAGTACGGCAGGTTCCGTTCGTTCATGATGCTGGGTCAGTGGTTCTTCTACCCGGCCACCATGCTGATCTACAATTCCTCGACCTATATCTACTCCCAGGGCCGCCTGCTGTTGGGCAAGTACCGGGAGAAGTTCGATGTCACGGAGAAGGCGGTCGTCTCCGAGCCGCAGCGCGACAATGTGCTGCGGCCGGGCAATTCGCCCTTCGACCGGGTCTAGCGGCGCTTTAACCGATCCGGATGCTCACCTTCCTGTCGTAGAGCCGCACAATCGTCTGGGCCACGGCGCCCACCATGATCAGCGCGATGCAGACCAGCGCGAATCCCGGGATGCCCACCGCGCGATAGGACGTGGGTGAGAATCCCAGTGCGACCGATCCCACCAGGGACCCGACCCACCCTGATCCGGTGACGCCCCCGCCCACGGCCGGGACGACGCCGGATGAGAGCAGGACCCACACTGACAGCAGGGCCGTAGCGACTCCCCCGGCCAGACCGCCGAGCACGTCGATCAGCCCGACGACCAACCAGGCGATGAGCAGTCCGGCTGCGCAGAACACCGCCAGGCGGGCGGCCCAGGCGATGAGTTCGGTGGCCCCGTGTGGGAAGAACGGGCCGAATCCCCCGGCCGCACCCGCCCCGGCGGCCCACAGTGCACCGGCGAGAGCGAGCACCACAGCTCCCGCGGTGCACAGCCACATCTTGGCGCTCAGGACCGCGGTGCGAGACAGGGGGCGCTGTCTGCCCCAGCGGCGCCAGGGCCCGAATCCCCACATGCCGATTCCAACGTTCCGGTCCACCACGATCGAGGTCGCAATGCCCAGCACCAGAGCCGCGGCGGCCAGGGCCACCGGCATGGCCGTCAGGGAGGCACTGTGCAGGGAGTACACGTGCCGGGAGGCGCGCAGGTCTGCGGACGCCGGGGCCGCTGCAGCAGAGCCGGGCGCGGCCTCGGTCCCGGTGGATTCGGCCGCTACCAGCGAGGCGTACCGATAGTCCTGTGGCGCTGGGCCCTTGGCCTCGACCACGGTGAAGGCGAAGGCCTGGTCGAAGGCCGTGGCCAGTGCAGCCGGGCTCGCCTTGCACGTCTGCGCCGTTCTGCTGTCCTGGCACGTCCAGCGCTGGGCCTCCGTGTGGATCTGGTCCCGGCTGAACTCGAGGGCCTGGTTCATCACCTGGGTGCGGTATTCGTTCAGGACGAAATCATTCTGGGTCCTGGCCTGTGGGCCGGCCAGCACCTCGACCTTCGCCCGGTACTTCTTCGGATGGGCACCGGCCAGACCCCGCTCGTTCATCTCCGCGAGCAGCGTGCGGGTGAAGTCCTTCGGGAAGACGATGGCCAGCGCACTGGTGCCGTCGGCCACCTGGGCGCGGGCACTGGCAGGACTCATCACGCGCTCGTGCGTTGCGAAGTCCGCGGCCACCGCGCCGGTCTTGAGGCGCTCGGCGAATTCCTCGGCGAAGCTCAGATGATCGGTCATGGCACTTTGCAGGGCGGGCATCTCCATCGGCTCATCGTCGATGCCCACGGCGATCGTGAAGTCCGGATGGTCGGCCGGGGCCTGCCCACCCGCACGATCCCGCTCCCGCTGTTCGAGTTCGGCATCGTGGGCCGCGAACTGCGCATCGCCACGGGCCGCGGCAGCCGGGACCAGCAGCAGCGCGATGAGCAGGCCCACGGCGAGCGCTGCCAGCACGGGAATGAGTGCGGTCCAAGCGCGATCCCGCAGGATCAGGCGCACTATACCGAGGGTTCGTCTCATAGCCCTAAGATCTCACCTGCGGCGGTGATGGTCCTGCACATTCCAGTGGCCATCCGCTGGGATCTGCCTGCGGCTGTGAATGACGAAGATCCCGTCCCTCCAGTGCGATCTGAAGGAACAGGATCTTCTATCCGGGTGCCTGCGTAGCACGTTCGGCAACTTTTCCCCGAAGGCGAACACGCTGGTCAGGCGCCTGAACCGTGGGGTCTACCGGGTCGGCAACCGGCCCCGCAACACCGCCCCGATGGACCATCGAGGCCCTGTTGTGAGGACTGTTGGGATGACTCAAACTTTTCTCACCCCCTCCGAGATCGACCACTTGGTCGCCGACTACGAGGCTGGGTCTGGGGTCCAGGAGCTGGCTTTCAAGTACGGTATCCACCGCGCCACGGTCTTCTCGCACCTCCAGCGGCGGGAGGTTCCTCGGCGGCGTCCTGGGCTCAACGAGCAGGAACAAACCGAGGCGGTGCGCCTGTCACGGGAAGGCATGTCGATGCGAGCCATCGGACGCCGGATGGGCGTGGATCGTAAGGCCGTACGCGTGGCTCTTGTCGCCGCCGGGGTGATCACTGACGTCCAGCTTGAAGCCGTGTAGCTGCTTTGGCGTCGTTCGCTCAGAACTTCCATCCCTGCGCACGGAGAAGATCGAAGAACTTGATGCAGGCAACTCCATGTTCATCAGCAATGTTCGGAATCTTTTGGTTCTTGTCTTCAGTGTTTGGACCTTTGCGACCCTCTTCAGTCACAATGACTTCGTTATCTGCTTTGGCATGTGCGATGACAAACGGGTCAGCATAGTTCTTCTGCCCCTGTACCCAATCCGGATGCGTCCCGGAGATATCGGCTACTGTTGCAAGCTCTTCATCTGTCGACTTGCAGACAAATCCCGGAATCCCCTTTACCCAGGCGGACAGGTCATCGTCGCCAAGGTCTAGTTCCTTCTGAGCTACTTCACACATGCAGATGTCACCGCTGACGACGGCTGCTTCCATTGAATCCCAGAGAGAGTTGAAGAACTCTCGCGGATACCGCCGTTCCATGTTGATGAGTATGTTGGTGTCCAAGGTGTAGGTCACTCGATACCCTCGGTTCGGTAGTACTCATCGATCATCTGCCGAACCATCGGGACACGGGCATTGAGTAAGTGGCTCGCATCGAGCATATCTACACGCTCATCTTCAAGTGCTCGGGCAACGGCCCCAACGTATCCCGGCCCCAGGTCCCGATAGCGCGTACGCCAAGGTGCAGGCCCGCCCTCGCGCTTCTTGCGGGACTCTCGAACGCCTTGCCATCTATCGTCACTCTCGCGACGAATGGACTCCAATTCCTCATCGGTGATTAACTCAAGGGTGCGCAACCGCACGCCAGCAGCAAGTACGCTCACCTTGAAAGCCCCAGCCGCCGCCTCCGCGCGTTCGAAGGCGGTCCCCGCAATCTTGGCAGCTACTCGACCTACCTGACTTTCCGGCATTAAGAAATTGGCGGCAAATGCGTTGGCGGTCGCCTCCACATTTACGCGATCCTCCAAACCGCACATTCCACTCGTGCGGTTAGCTAAGTGTGCGACTTCGTGGAACAGGGTGAAGACTTTACCATTATTGGAGTCTGCTCCATTGAGAAGGATTATAGGAAGCTTCTCATGGTAGATGGAAAGTCCTCGGAAAATCGCAAGATCAACCCGAGTCGTTTGAAACACGAGATACCCGTGATGCTCAAGGAGACCTCGCCAGAAGTTAAGAACCTGATTTTCCTGACTCTCAGGAGGGGTGAATGCTTCGGTCAGGCCAAAGAGCGCTCGCATCTCGCGCGCTCTCGCAGAGACATTCCGCCGGTTGATCGGCTCTACGATTGCGGGCGGAGCCGGGGTTCCTTCAAGCTCCAAGATTGTCTCGCGATGTTGCTCAGCCCGACGCATCTCTCTAGCAAGCAAAGACGGAATAGGCTCCCCATTGCTTGCTCGGAAGTCGGCAGTCTCCGGCACATCGGATGCGCTAGGCGTGGGAGTAAAGAAGAAAGCGAGCGTCCGATCCAGTTTCTTTGCGATGCTCTCAAGCTGACGGAGGGTTGGACGCGTCTCACCAGTTTCAAACGCGACAATGCGGTCCTCGCTGGTGCCCGCAGCTCTGGCGAGTTCGTCTCGTTCGACAAGCATTGCCTCACGAGCCCATTGGAGGGTGGAACCATTGATTGGCGCTCTTGCCATGGCTTCAACCTCCTTTCTGGTGGGAACCCGTTCCGCTGGCGTGCAGGGACTGACATCCTAGTCTCAGTTTATCTTGTGGCACCGTCAGGTTGGGAGCGACGCACGACGGCAGATCGCACCAGCCGGAGGTTCCCCGCGCCCGGAGTTGGCGCCCCTCCTCGGCAGCGAGACTCGGCATGGCGTGCCCGCGCGAGCACCGCCAAGCTCACTGGCCCGATCCAGATCATCTTGAACGAGCTCCAGAGGCAGATGAAGACGAAGAGGTAGAGCCATCCGGGGCTACCCGCCTCGATGAGCACGGTGAGCCAGTACGCCACGGCGATGTAGGGGACGGCGAGCAGCATGGTGAGCGGTCCCCACTTCAGGCCCCGACGCGTGCGGACACGGTCGAGGATGATGTTGCTGGGCATGTACCGGCGCATGAAGGTCCGGGTGTGGATACTGGCGATCCAAAGTAGACGGAACATGGTGTTCTCCTCTCACGCACGTGCTTCGGCGGTGACGGTGCGTGGAGAGGGGCTCGGAAGCCTGCCGCAAGCGGCCCAAAGTGAAGGAGAAATCCGTCTTCCTCAACTCTACGCGCGGAGCCTCCCCAGCGATAGAGCTTGAGCGTTCACAGGCTCCTGCCCATCGACGGTGCGGCCCGGCGGCTCTCGTCAACTTCAGGGGTTTTCTTCGTGAGCGTGCGAGCGACGTCGAGCGCTGCCCGGGCGCGCGCCGCGTCGACCTTCTGGGCGACGCTCTCGGGTGGGGTGCCAAGTGCCGTGTCTGTGGTGACTTGGTACCGGTCTCGGTAGGCCGCTACAACTCGTGCGGAAAGTCGCCAGGTGGCCAGTTTCCTCGCGTTCGTGGGCTGCGGTCCTAGCTCCGCAGTCCAAAGCACTGCCTCGTCGAGTGCACGGTCGAGGGCGGCCTCAGCGCGGGCCTCGATGAGGTCACGGCGTTCGTTGAGCGCCTGATGCATGTCGCTGTCCATGGCCCCGGTGGCTTCCGGGATAAGACCAGCAATCAGCCGTGGAGTCTTGCGGGTGCGACCTGATCCGGCTGGGCGTGCGGTGGCCATGGTGACGCGGTGGTGAAGGACGGCTGCGACGTCCTCGGCGTCGTCGAGCCGTCGCGCACACACCAACTTCGGTAGGAGGACGTCGACGTCGTGATGGTTCGCTTCCGCCCGGCGGAGTTCTGCGGTGAGTGGCCCGAAAGCGTCGGACGCGAGCACGTCGGCGGCCTGGGTATCGGTGAGGCCGGAGTTCTGGATGAGTGTGGCCCAGCGGTCGTGTTGGGCGGCGGCTGCGATGGTCTCGTATTCGGCAGCGAGCTGCGCAATCGAGCCCCAGGTTTCCTGCTCGGCCGTGATCGTCTCGTGAGCCGATAGTTCTGCGCCTGCGTGTTGCAGGACGCCGTAGAGGACGCTTCGGCCGGTGGCGGCCTGGTTATCGCCGGGGTGTGGAACGTCGTGGGCGGTATCGGGTTGGTCGACGGCGACGTAGACGGTGTTCGCGTCGCGTCCGCGGGTCATGGCTACGTACAGGTTCTCGCGAGTCATGGCCGAGTCGACGAGGACGTGGGCGGTGTCGGTGGTGATGCCTTGCGCCCGGTATGAGGTGACGGCGTAGCCGAGGTTCTGTAAACGCACCTACCTCTCACACGAGTAGGAAGGTGGGCCGGAACATGGGTCACAACGAGCAGCAGAGACAGGCCACGGAGCCGTTGCGGGCGGTGGTGTACGTGAGGATCAGTGACGACCCCGAGGGTACGGAGCGGGGTGTGGATCGGCAAGAGGCGGACTGTCGCGCTTACGCTGCCGCTCACGGGTGGGAGGTCAGCGCGGTGTTCCGCGAGAATGACACGTCGGCGTTCAAGCAGCGCACGATTACGTTGCCGTCTGGTGAGCGGGTGCGGCGGGTGGTCCGCCCGCAGTTCCGCGCGATGCTGACACACCTCGCTGATAAGCAGGCGAAGGTGATGATCGCGTACGACCTGGATCGGGCAGTGCGTGACCCCAGGGACTTGGAAGACCTTATCGACGCGAAAGTACTCGGCGGGTTCACCGTCCGCTCTGTCACCGGCTCCCTACGCCTCGACACCGACTCAGATGTGGCAATGGCGAGGGTGCTGGTGGCAATGGCAAACAAGTCCTCAGCCGACACCGCCCGCCGCGTCGCACGGGCAGCGAAACAACAGGCCGTCGAGGGAGCCTGGCACGGCGGAAGGGTGCCATTCGGATACCGAGCAGAGAACGGCGTCCTCGTGATCGACCCGGTAACCGGCCCGCTGGTGGTTGAGGCGTTCCAGCGAGTGCTGGCCGGTGAATCGCTGTACCGGATTCGCAAAGACTGGAACGAGCGCTGCATCCTCACCACTCACGGGTGTGCATGGTCGGATCGGACACTCAAGATGGTGCTCAGAAACCCCTCCAACAAGGGCGTCCGTGAGTACCGCCCGGTGATGCCGGATGGGAGCCGCGCGAGAACGTCGAAGATACAGGTGGAGGCGGCGTGGCCCGCCCTCGTGGATGAGGACACCTGGCAGCAGGTCTCCGATGTGCTCGACGCGCGAAAGAAGGCGCGGAACTTCCACCAACCCGGCACCGGCAACGCAGTTCGGCTCTACCCGTTCTCCGGCCTGATCCGCTGCTCTGGGTGCGGGACAACAATGATCCACCGCGGCCCCGTCTACCAATGCGTGCAAGCGACCCGGGGCGGGTGTCACCGGTCGATCCGCTCCACTGAAATCTCCAAGCTCATCGAGGAGGCGGTGCTGGCGACGTTCGAGCAGATCACCCTCGGCCCCACCACACGCCAATCATCTCGCGGTGACCTGACAGCGAGGGTCGGGCTGGCGGCGACACTCGACGCAGACAGGGATCGCTTGGCGCAGCTCGATGACGATCACTATGACGGACTGATCGACAAAGCCATGTGGGTGCGGCAACGAGCGAGGATCGCGGAGCGGATCGAGCGCACCCGCCGCGAATACACCGCAACCCTGCCGGAACATCACGCGGGGCCGAGCATCGACGTGACCACCGTCGCCGCAGAGTGGGAGGGACGTACCCCGATGTGGCAGTACCAGGCCACGAGCCTGATCCTGCAAGCGGTACTGGTACACGCACTGCCCGACGGTGTGAACGGTGCGACCCCGGCCCGTCGCCGCAACGAGGGCGTCGAAGCGTTCCATGTCCGCCGCGCCGCGTACCGTGCGGAGATTCTGGCGCATCGGGTTGAGTTCATCTGGCGTGCATAACCCGCTGGGGTGTGACCTGCCCCGCACTTGAAGCTGTACAGCGGGGTCAGGGTGCGGGGCCTTCGCGTTTCTCAGAGACGGGAGCCTTGACCGGTCGGGGAGCGGCGCAGAGGCTGTGCAACTCAGTCAGCACAGCAGGGTCGTCTACGACGTTGGTGAAGCCCTGCGCGCGGCGCGAGTCCGCGGCGAGCCGAGCGCCGAGGGTCCCAGCGGACGAGGCCACGGGTCGAACCTGTGCAGTGGACGTAGAAGCGGGGGTAACGGTACGGATACTCATACCGTTAGGTGCGGAAGCCCCACCCCAACTATGGCCTCGTAGGCCGATCAGGGTGCGCGGCACAGATCATCGCTACCAGTGCATCATCACCACGCAGAGCATTCAATGATTCGCCGTTCAGTAGCCGCAGCAGCACACCATCACCTTTCGGCGTGCCCACGTACTTTGGGTCGGGATGCCCCAGGACGATCCGCAACAGCGCAGACCATGACCGGGGCGGCAGCCCGAGCAGCATCGGTACGGCGCGGTCACGGCGCAGCACCTCGACCCCACGATGCCGGGAGGAGAGATCGGCGAGCCGATAGGCGACGTGCTCAACGCACGCGGCGACCAGCGCAGCATCCCATCCCGCAGATGCGAATAGCGCGACCGTGTCAGACAGCAGAGCGACCACCCGCGTCTCATGCTCGTTCTCGTCCGCGTCGCCGTCATCGTGGTGCGTGAACGCGGGGTGGTACTCGGCCAAGCGCTCTCGCTCGGCGAACCGCACAGCATCATGGAACCCGACGATCCGGGAAGTATGGCGCACCTTGCTCGCAGATGTCAGCATCCCTGCGGCACGAGTCTCAGCGTGACAGCTGATCTGCACAGCACGCGTCACCACGGCCCACGGGTTCCCCGCGTTGCGCGTAGAGGGAGCGAGCATCACCTCGAACGCCGCGGACGCAACCGCCCAGGCATCCACCCCGTGCTTACGCGCGAGTGGCCGGTACTTGGTCGCGGTGTAGCGCATGAGTTCGGCTGCTTCACGGTCACCCCGCCACGCGCCCGGCCCGGCGTCGTGCAACCGGGTGAGCAGGGAGCGTAGGCCTTCTGGGCTCTCGAAACTGCTGCTGGTCGAACCAGCTATTCCCGCAGCGACGTTGATAGCGGGTGAGGTGTGTTCGTCCACGGTGACGCCTCCCAGAAGGGAGGTGCGCCACCGGAACCCAATCCAGCGCGACCATCAGAAGATCTACCGTCGGGCGTCGATTCCTCAGCCCCGCGCTGACGTGGCGATGCTGTGCTGATAGAAGGTCCAGCCGAACATGATGGTTCCGGCGAGAAGAATGGCGCGGGCGACGACGATTGCCGCGATCACTGTTGCGTTCGGTAGCCCGCCCGCGACGAGGAGGCCGATCAGAACGAGTTCATATGCTCCAAGGCCATTGGGTGTGACGACAATGATGCTGGCGACGGTTGCTGCGCCGTATGCGACCAGGAGCAGCGCCGGGTCAGCGTAGAGGTCGAATGCGTCGAGAGCGATCCAGAAGAGCCCAGCGTCCGCTGCGTGGACAAGAAATGACCACAGGAAAGGCGCACGGAGGGCGCGCGGCTGAGCGAGGAGTTCCCGTAGTTCGATGTGCAGCCCGTCGAAGAAGCGTATGAGAGCGGCAGGTTCAACAAGTCGCGGTCTCCGCACCAGTTGCCCGAGTGAGTTGGTGAGGCGTGCAACAAGCCCCGCAAAGCGATGCAGCGCTCTGCGTCTACGAATCAAGAACACGGCACCGATCACCGACAGCACTGCGAGAGCGCCGATCCCGGCCGCGGTCCAAATGATCGTGGCGTTGCTCTGTCCGCTGAGTGTGAGCCAGAGGGTGGCCGCACCTACGACCAAAGCGAAGGAGATAAAGGTGACCGCGAAGCGAGCGAACTGCGCCAGGGTTCCTTTGCTGGGTGAAACACCAAGTGTGCTGAGTTTCCAACTCGTGTAGGTGATTCCCGCTGCTCCACCGGAGGGCAGCATATGGTTAGCGAAGTTGAACTCCAATGACATACGCATCGCCGCGAGTGGATGCATCCCGCGGAGTTCTCCACGTGCCCGGAGATAAGCGAAGAGCACTTCGCCGGTCACCGCAAAGCTCATGAGCTGCGCAGGGACAAGGAGCATCAGCACCCAAGGGTTCGCGTCACGAATGCTCTGGAACGCATCGATCATCGAGGGCCATGCCGCCCAGACGATTCCGCCCACGACGAGAGCTGTGATCGTGCTGACCCAGAAACGTAGAGACTTGTGCCAGGGCGAATGCTCGGGGCGGTCGCCTTCACCGATCATAGAGATATCTGTCGACTCACCCATCAGAAGGTCCGCGTCCTTCCCGAGGGAGCCTCCGAATCGGAGCGGCTGTGGCGATGCCAACGTCTCGTGTTCCCGAACTGGTGTCGGGCGAGGGTCATGCTGTCTGTCGCGTAATAGCGGGCGAGTTTCTTGCGATCTATTGACCGGAACAGTCGTGCTTTTACGAGCATTCGGGAGGAGTAGCGGAGGTGGTGACCGGATCGGAGGAGAGCGATTGTCACGTCCACGTCCTCGCTGACTCGTTCATCTCCCATCGTGACGAGGTGCCGCGCTGACAGCCAGGCTTGGCGGCGGACAGCGCTATTGAAGCCGTACAGCATAGGAGCGACGCCTATGCTGCGCTCGTGCCAGAACCTGAACCCGCGGTACCACCAAGAGCCCCAGAAGAGGTTGCCGGGCGAGATTTCCGCGATTGCGGCTCTGCCACTTTGCCCGTGAAGCTCGGGATCGGTGAAGTCTTGCCGAATACGAGCGATCCACCCGGGATGCACGATCGTGTCGGCGTCGATTCTCGCGATGACATCACCGTTCGCCCCGTCGAAGCCGGCCTGGCGAGCATAGGTGATGCCTTGCCTGGGTTCGGAGATGATGCGGACCGTCGGGAACTGCTTCGCCAGGTGGACAGTGTTGTCGGTGCTGCAGTTGTCTACGACGACGATCTCGTCAGGGAGATCAGTCTGGTCAGCGAGCGCCTGTAAACAGCGGGTGATGATCCGTTCTTCGTTGTAGGCCGGAATGACCACTGAGATTGTCGGAACCGCTGCGTCCGTTGCGGTGGCCTGCGTATCGTCAGGTTTAGCCATTGCTGGTGAGCTTTCTGGTGGCAATCAAGGCGCTCACGAATACGGTGCTGATGAAGAGCACCGACATAGCTCCGAAGGTAAGAGCGATTTCGCCCCATGGGATGGCGGCGATGGCTGTGGCGACGGCGTCTCCTGCTTGGGAGAGATATCGCCAGGCGATGAACGCGAATGCTGCGGTGAGGAGCACGGCGCTTGTCGCGAGGAGAACGATGGCTTCGGACAGCAGTGTGGTGATGATTCGAGGCCGGGATATGCCGAGCAGGTTGAGCATCCGATACTCGGAGCGACGGTTGAGGGTCGATGCGGCAAGACCCTGGATCATGGCCACGATCGCGAGCGCATAGACAGTGCCGAAGAGAGCGATGTTCCCGGAACTAGCGCTCTCTTGTCGCTGTTCTACACGGGTCTGGACGAACTGTGCTTTCGTGAGGATCGGCGCGGTGTCGGACAGTGCCTCGGCGACAGCGTCGGTCTGCCCGGCGTCAGTGGTGAGAAACACGCGGGTGTCCCAGACCTGAGGGTCGAGTTCTTCGAGCACGCTCCAGTCCACGAGAAGATCGGTGTAGATGCGAGAGGAGACCACCGCCCCCACCTCGAGCTGCACGGTCTGCCCGCCGGGTGCTTCCACGTCGATGATGTCGCCGACTTCGTCCGTTTCCCGAGTTGAGACGATTCGCTTGCCGCCCACGTCGGCGAAGGACCCGGAGGTGGGTTCGCTCACGAACATGTCGGTGTAGTTTGCGAGGTCGACGAAGTTGAAGACCGTCAGGAACGTGCCGTCCGGTCGTCCTACCTCGATGAGACGGGTGGTGGACGCGGAGCGCATGACGCCTGTGACTCCGCCTTGTTCCTCGGCGGCATCGGCGACGGCATCGGCTTGTTCGGAGGTCTCGGGAAGAGAGACCAGGTCTGCGGTGATCTGAGTGTCGTAGTCGGCTTGCATGGTTGCCTGGTCCGGTCCGGACCCGATGGAGAAGCCACCCATCACCCCTACGAGAATCAGCACCGGCAGAACGTTTGATGCGAATCTTCGGGCGTCTCGGTACGCTCGCTGAGCCACGAGCACGCCAGAGCCACGAATGATCGGCCGGAGCGCCCACGAGACGATCCCCGCGACGGCAGGAACGATGAGCGGTGCGAGCGCTCCTAGAGGAAAGACGATGAGAAGTGGGACCAGGAGAGATGCCACCGGGTTCTCGCTGCCTGTATCCGGCATGAAGATGAGGAACCCGACGAGTCCTGCCACCGACAACGCCGCGATGACGATACGCACTGCGCCCATGCGTCGTGCCGTCTTTCCGGTCTGATTCCCTTCGAGAGCGTCGAGCACATTGGCCTTCTGACGACCACGAAGACTGAACCATGCCGCGATGATCGAGCACAGGACCATCCCGGCCGCGACCGCGAGGAGCGTTCCCACGGGGAAACCGAGATTCACATGCAGGGACCTGCCGAAGACACCGATTGATTGCAGCAAGAGGTAGAACGGATGGGCCAGAAGCTGCCCGAGCAAGACCGCAGGGACCACGATGACGGTGGCGAAGATCAGTGCTTCGAGCGCGATCATTCCTCTGATGCGGAGCACACTCGCCCCTGCGAGCCGCATCTGACCGAGTTCACGACGCCGCAGGGCGAGCATGTTGCGGAAGCCGAGGAACACCAGCACCAGGGCGACAGCAACGGTAGTGAAGCACATCACCTGGAGGATGCCGCGCGAGGCAGTCAGACTGGACCGCACGACTCTCTCATCGAACTCCGAGAACTGGGTCCAATCGACCGCCTGCCCCGACGCCAGGCCGGTGTAGAGCACCATCTCTGCCGTTGCGATCACCGTCGCAACACCCAGGAGTACCGCCGCACCGACGTACGCGGAGAGGTGATGCTTGACGAACGCAGCTGACACCGGGAACTGCCGGATAGGGCTGCTCATCGTGTCGAGCTTTCGAGAGTGGTCATCCGGTCGCTGACGGTGCGAGCTGTTGGCGTCTCCATCGTGTCGATGAGACGCCCGTCCACGAGGAACAGCACTCTGTCCGCGTACGCGGCGACCTGGGGATCGTGTGTGACCATGACGACCGTGGAGCCGATCCCACGGAACTGACGGAACTGGTCCATGACCTGGAACCCGCTCTTGCGATCCAGCGCGCCCGTCGGCTCGTCCGCGAAAATCACCCGTCTCGTCTGTGCGAGAGCGCGAGCGATAGATACCCGTTGCTGCTGCCCACCGGATAGCTCCGATGGGTATGACTTCGCCTTCTCCCGGAGACCGACGTTGCCCAGAGCTTCCATCGCCGCATCTACGGAAATGCTCTGCCCACCGAACAGCGAGGGCAGAGTGACGTTCTGGATTGCGGTGAGAGCTTCGAGAAGGTTGAAGTGCTGAAACACGAAACCGAACTCATCCCGGCGAAGACGATCCAGTTCCTTCGGCTTCGCGGAGGTCACATCGATCCCGTCAAACAGTGCAGAACCTTGGCTTGCACGGATCAGACCCGCAAGACAGTAAAGAAGCGTTGACTTTCCGGAGCCCGACGGCCCCATGATCGCGGTGAACGAACCAGTCTCAAAGGAATGGTCGATACCGTCCAGCGCGACCGTCTCGACATGACCGTTTGAGAAGACGTGTCCAAGACCCTGAGCTACGAGCATGCTGTCCCTTTCCAGAAAGAAACGCACGCCCCTGCGACAACAGATTGCGAGCATGGGTGGGGATGCGCTGCTTCAATCCAACGATCAGCACGTTCCCCGGGCGAGGGAGCGAGCATGCCTCTTTGAGGTGTAGCTGGCTATACCTTTTCCCGTTCAGGGTCACTTTCGGAGGTGCCGTCCGTAGGCTTGAGCCATGGAGAACGCGAGAATCTGGGCAGCGCTGACGCGCTCGCCCTGGCGTTTCCTCAGCAGCCGGTGGCCGTGGCTGTCCTTGCTCTACCTCGCGTTCAGCGCGCTCCTCGGGTTGCTGCTGATCCCGGTGGTCGTGCTCGGTTTTCTGATCCTGCCGCTCAGCGGCCTCCTCGTCGGAGCTATCGAACGGCGACGAAACCGGCTACTCGGTTTCGCCCCGCAGGCATCGCCACATGCTGCCGTGAGCGAGGAGGAGCGCCCCCACTGGCTGAGCATCCGCCTCACCGAAGCCGCAACCTGGCGAGAGACCGCAGCACTCTTCGTGGACCTCGCACTCGGGATCACCGCACTGGTCGTGTTGTTCTTCGAAGGTGTGGCCCTCGTTGCCTTGGGAATGATCGCATACGCGGGCATCACCGGGCCGACTCGCACTCAGTTCTTCGGGGAAGCAGAAGGGACGATGACGCCGGGGAACTGGTGGCCGGTCATTCCCCTCGCATTGCTGCTGCTCTTCGTGCTCGGATATCTGAACACCATCCTCGCGGCCACCCAGGCCTCTCTGAACAACGTGCTCTGCGGGCCATGGCAGCGTGACATCGATCGACGTGTCGCCCGGCTCACGCGCTCGCGCGCCGCTCTCGTGGAATCGTTCGAGGTCGAGCGTCGTCGCATTGAACGCGACCTCCATGACGGAGTCCAGCAAGACCTCATCGCCCTGGGTGCTCGCCTCGGCATGATCAGCTACGAGATCGAAGAACTCGCCTCCACCGATACACGCCTGCGCCCCCTTCTCGCATCTGTTGACGCCGCGCAAGGCCAAGCCGAACAAGCGATGGCGACACTGCGCAACACCGTCCGAGGCATCCACCCGTCTGTCCTCACCGATCACGGCCTGAGCACCGCGCTCCAAGAACTCGCAGAACGCGCGCCACTGACGGTGAACCTGCATGGGGACGAGGGCGGCACGCGCTACCCGGCGGTGTTCGAGACCAACGCCTACTACTTCGTCAGCGAAGCCCTCAACAACACCGTCAAACACGCAGACGCCACCAACGTTGAGATTCGACACCAGGTCAATCACGGCGTACTCACCGTCACCGTCATCGACAACGGTCGCGGCGGAGCACACGAAAACAACGGGCTCGGGATCGCGGGGCTCCGAGACCGCGCGGAAACTCTGAACGGTTCCCTCACGCTCACCAGCCCGAAGGGCGGACCCACGCAGATCCAGATCACCCTCCCGCTCACCCTTGAAGGAGCCGCGGATCATGCGCATCCTCATCGCTGAAGACTCCACGCTCCTCCGAGAAGCGCTCACCGCTCTCGTGGAAAGACTGGACCACGTGGTCGTCGCCACTGCACAAACAGCAACCGAGCTCGAAACCGAGTACGCACGCCTGAACGATGCCGACACCCCGCCCGACCTCATCATCACCGACGTGCGAATGCCACCGACCAACACCAGCGACGGACTCCTCGCCGCGCTAAGCATCCGCGCCGAGCATCCCCGACAGCCCATCATGGTGCTCTCTCAATACCTCGCCGACACCAACGCCAGACGGCTCCTCACCCTCCCCAAGGGAGCCGTCGGCTATCTCCTCAAAGACCGCGTCAATCGCGTCCGAGACTTCGCACGCTCACTCGACAGCGTCGCAAACGGAGGCACCGTCATCGACCCGGAAGTCGTCCAGCACCTCCTCTCCACCGCAGGTAACGGCCCCCTCGACTCCCTGACACCACGAGAACATGAAGTCCTCGGGCTCATGGCCGACGGCCACTCCAATAGCGTGATCGCCAGCAAGCTGGTGCTCAGCGACCCTGCCGTCAGCAAACACATCGGCAACATCTTCCAGAAACTCAATCTCGACCCCGTCGACGAAAACCGACGCGTCAAAGCAGTCCTCACCTACCTCAACGCATCACGCTCCTGATAGACCTCCCCACAAGCTCCGATCGGCACACTCACACCTCTCACAATCGACTTCATCACAGTCATGCACGTATGCCACCGTGGGTGGGGCGTGCGCACCTTCCTTATGAGACGACTCATGAGGGAGGCCGGAATGAAGGGCGGGGTGATCCTGTTCCGCGGCATCGGTGCCGCTGCGCGCCGCTATGTCGAGGCCGACCGCTCCCGCGCCGACGAGTACTACCTCGGCGCAGATAACGCCGTGGCCGAGTACGCGGTGCTCGACGCCAGCGGCGAGGTCACGGACGCCCGCTCGCTGACTGCCGAGGAGTATGAGGGGTGGGTGGACTGGACGGAACCGATCACGGGTGAGTCGATGGGTACCCCGCGTAAGCCGGGTGAGGGGTCGAAGGGGTCGCCGTTGTTCGCGGAGATGACGATCAACGCTTCCAAGTCCTTGTCGGTTGCCGCTGCTCTTCATCCGGAAGTCTCGGCGGCGCTGGACGCGGCGCAGCAGGACGCGTTGGGAGAGATTCGACGCTGGCTTGGCCAGCACTCGGTGACAAGGGTCGGGCCGCGCGACCAACGGGAAGTGCTGTCTATCGAGCGGATGCAGGTCGTCGGCATCACTCACAAGACATCGCGGGCTGGTGATCCGCACCGGCATATCCATATGCAGATCGGTACTCGGGTGTTTGCGGCTGGGAAGTGGCGGGCGCTCGATACTGCGGCGTTGTTCAAGCAGCAGGGCGCGATCCGCGCTCTCGGCACCGCGGTCATCGCCGCGCACCCGCACCTCGCACAGACCCTCGCAAAGCACGGCCTGACGCTCGACCCAGTGTCCGGTGAAGTGACGGAGTTGCAGCCATTCAACGGGGTGATGTCGAAGCGGTCAGCGCAGATCAGACGCAACCTTGACCGTCTCGAAACCGAATGGGAGCAGCAGCATCCCGGAGAGGGGCTCGGCCCGGTCATGACAGCAAGGTTGCAAAGCATCGCCTGGACGCACCAGCGGCCAGGGAAGAAACCCGCTGACTTGAAGAATGAGCAGTGGTGGGTGCAAGAACTCCGCGACGCCGGATACGACCCCACTGCGCGTCAACGCCGCACCGTGCAGCGTCCGGTGTTGCTTGATGATCTTGCGGTGCAGGAGGTTGCATCGCGTGCGTTGGATCGCTGCGCCGCTGCATCATCGGCTTGGACGAGGCACAGCGTGCAGGAGCACGTCACCCGCATCACCACCGAACACGGCGTGCAAGCAACACCGGAAGAGTTGCGCGAGTTCATCACGATGGCGACCGACCTTGCGGCCTCAGATTGCTTCTCCGTCCTCCCACCGGATGCGGCGATGCCGGAGCATGTCGCGCACCTGACCAGCCTCACCGTGATCGCCGCCGAAACCGCGCTCCGCGACCAACTCACTGCCAGCACACCGAAGCAAGAGCCCGCCCACCCGGAGGTGACCGAGGCTGCACGCGCGGCGGGGCTGGACGACGGGCAGACGGTCGCTGCTGCTGCGGTCGCATCGTCTGACCCGTTGGTGATCGTGGAGGGTGCTGCGGGGAGCGGGAAGACGACGATGCTGCACACCGCCATCGACGTCTCCGCCGAGCACGGGCGTGCATCGCGGGTGGTTGCGCCGACGCTGCGCGCGGCGCAGGTCGCGCACGACGAACTCGGCATACCCGCCACGAGCGTTGCAGCACTCGTGCACGCGCACGGATGGAGATGGAACCGCGACGGCGTATGGACACGCCTCACTCGCGGCGACACCGACCCCGACACCGGGCGAACCTACACCGGCCCGCCGAAAGAGGCGCGGCTGTTGCGAGGTGAGCGGGTGATTGTGGACGAGGCCGGGATGCTCGACCAAGACACCGCCCACGCCCTCCTCACTGTGACCGCCGAGGCAGGCGCAACTATCGCGCTCGTCGGCGACCGCGCCCAGTTGCCCGCCGTCGGCCGGGGTGGTGTGCTCGACATGGCCGCCCAGATCAGAGGCCGCACCTACGATATGACTGAACTGCACCGGTTCGCTAACGCTGCATACGCGGCCCTCACGTTGACGATGCGCGACCGTGAGAACCCCGGCGACGTGTTCGACCGGCTCACCGCGATGGGGCTGGTGACGCTGCACCTGGACGAGGAGCAGGCCCGCGACCACATCACGGAGCACGCTACCCAAGGTGACGTGATTACGGTCGCCTCGAACGACGAAGCCGCTGCCCTGAACGAGCGCATCCGCACAGGACGGGTCGAGCGTGGTGAGGTCGATGACACGATCACAGTGACTGGCAGCGATGAACTGCCTATCGGTCGGGGGGATCTGATCCAGACGCGGAAGAACGACACCGCGCTTGGCGTGGCGAACCGGCAACAGTGGATCGTCCAGCACGTCACCGACGACGGTACCGTGTACGCCCGCGAAACCGGCAGCGGGCGCAGAAACCCGCGCACCGTCGTCCTCCCGCCTGAGTACGTGAGCGAATACGCGCACCTGTCCTATGCCGCGACTGCGTATGGCGTCCAAGGCGCAACCGTCAACGTCTCACACACGATGCTCACAGCGGCGTCGAGCGCAGCAGGCGTCTACGTCGGTATGACACGAGGCCGCGAGCACAACCGGTTGCATGTCATTGCCGAGGATATGGCGGATGCGCGGGCGCAGTTCGTTGATGCGGTGAAGCGTGACCCCGCCGACCGCGGCCTCGACCATGCCACCGCACAGTCCGTCGAAGCAGTACGCGGCATCGTCAAAAACGGCCCGATCCGGCGCGTCACCGAAGAACTCGTCCGACTCGACAGGGAGGCCCAGCGTGCCGAACGAGCGGCTGAGCGGTGGGAGCAGACCGCGAACAGGCTCGACGCCCAACTAGCCGCACACACGGTCGAGAAGGAGAAGGACGCCGCTGTGCTTCGTCAGGCCGAGGAAGAAGCGGCGCGGGTGCGTGCCGAGGTCACCGCGCCTCTCGCGGAGCAAGCCGAACGCGACGGCGAGGCATACCTTGCCAGCGTCGAGGAAGAGAGGACGGCGAGCGCGCGCCTCGCCACTGTTGGGCGGTTCGGGCGACGCAAGGCTCGCGACGAGCACCGTGCTGTGAGCGACCAAGCAGCAACCATCCGAACACATCTTCGCGATGCGTGGGAGGCTGAACCGCCACGAACCCCCAGCGCACTACCCGATTGGGCTGCACAGGTCGCAGAACGGCGAGCAGAAGCCGATCCCCGCGTAAGCGAAGCCGCCCAAGCTGTAAAGGCTGCGCGCACCGAACGAACCGCGACCGGTGAACGTCACCGCAACGAGCGCCTGGCGCTCTTGGCCCACGAGTACGGGCCTGAGAACGCTCGCGCACACCAGTACGGGATGCACGCCCTCAACCCACACCGTAACGCCCGCGACGCCCGCGCACGCGCAGCCATGCTTCGTACCGAGAGTGAGAAACTCCGCAGCCTCCCGGTGAACGATGCCGCCAAACTCATCGAGAGCAAACGCGTCGAGCGAGCGCGCGCGCAGCAACAAGCCGAACAGCGTCAACGGCGGATCTCTTCGCCCGAACCATCCTCGCGTCAAGGCCCAGATTCGCCGCGTGAGCGCGGAATCGGGTTCTGACCCTTCACCTCCTAAGACTTGGACGTAGCCTGCGTCCATTCAGAAGAACAGGGGTGGATGGCTAACTAGTCGTGAGCTTGGACGGCTGCGGTGAGTCGGCGGGCGAACTGGGTGATGTCGGTTGCCATGTCGGGTGGGGCTTCGATTCGGAAGTTCGAGTCGAGGTAGCTCAGTGCTGGAAGGACTCGTTGCCACGAGTCGAGTGCGAGTAAGGCCTCGGTGCGGGTGTGGTTCACCGAGCTCAGTCGGGCATCTTCGTGCCGGAGGGCGTCAGCGACGGCGGCTATTGGGGCGTCGATGGTGATGCGCATCCTGTGGAAGGTCTCGCCGAGCCCGGATCGCAGGTATGCCACAGCACTGTCGGCAGGTAGCGGCCTTGGCTCGTACCGCGTTCCCGTGCTGTGGAACTCGCTGATACGGTCGGTGCGGAAGATACGCCAGTCCTCGCGATCAAGATCCCACCCCAGCAGGTACCAGCGCAGTTCGATATAGACCTGGCGGTGCGGTTCCACTCGGCGCCTGCTGACGTTCTCGCGCGCATCCACATAGCCGAACGTGACGATCTCTTGAGCGGCGACGGCATCCCCGATACTTCCGAGTGCCACCGCGTGAACGCTCGGCGCGATGCGCCGTTCCGCTTCGACACTCATGCGCAGGGTCAAGGCTCTGCGTCGTAGTCGTGCCGGTAAGAGTGCATCGATCTTTCCATACGCACGACTGGCGGCGTCGCCGAGAGTTCCTGGCTGCGCAGGAGCGTTCGTGGCGAGGGTGGCCAAGCTGATTACTGCAGCAATAGTCTCCTCGTCATCGAGCACGAGCGGAGGCACCCGCTGCCCTGCGGCGAGTTGGTAGTGACCTCCTGGACCTGGCCGCGTAGTCACTGGGTACCCATATCCTCGTAGCCGCTCGACGTCTCGCCGTAGCGTCCTCGGGCTCACCTCCAGGCGTGCCGATAGTTCCTCCCCGGTGAACGCCTGCCCGCTCTGCAATGTGGCGAGCAGGCGCAGCATTCTCTCAGTGACATCGGCCATGACATCATCCTAAAGATGCGGTCAGAATCAGACCACATCTCCTGTTAGCGTCGAAGTGAACCGACGTAAGGAGTGGAGACATGACGATAGGGGTAATGACGCCGAACGGACACGTTGGGGCGCATGTCCTCCGTCTGCTCGTGCAGGCGGGAGAACGCCCGCGGGCGTTGGTTCGCAACCCGAACAAGCTGGATCAGAGCATCGCGGACTACGTCGATATTGCTATGTTGGACGCCTGGAACGAACCTACTGTTGTCGAGGCGACCCGAGGGCTCGAAGCGGTGTACTGGGTCAGCCCGACCGCGACGGACAGCGACCCGCTCGCAGCGCACTCCCTCGCCGCACGCAACATCCGCACCGCAATCGAGACCAATCGAATCGAGCGAGTGGTGTTCCAGTCCAGCGTAGGAGCCGAGAAGCGGCACGGTGTCGGAGAAATTGACGGCCTCGCCGCAACCGAGTTGGAGTTGGAAGCCAGCGGCGCTTCGGTCGCGCATTTGCGATGCGGGTATTTCTTCACGAACCTACTCATGGACATCGACTCGATCCGCGGAGGTGTCCTGAGCACAGCGATGGACATCGAGCGCCCGATCGCTTGGGTCGCTCCCGCCGACATCGCTACGGTCGCAGTAGGGCGCCTGCTCTCCCGAACGTGGAGTGGTCGCGAGGTTCAGGCAGTCCACGGCCCCGAAGACCTGTCGTTCACACAAGCCGCGGCGATCCTTTCGACCACGCTAGACGCGCCCGTGTTAGCGCTTCAGCTCAGCGACGATAACGTCCGATCCGCGCTCGGCGAATTCGGCCTGCCCGAGGCCCAGATCGAGGCAATCGTGATGATGGCCGCCGGGATCAGGGATGACTTCACTCCCGAGAATCCACGTACCTACGCGACGACGACGCCCACCACTCTTTCCAGTTGGGCAGCGGAATACCTCTCTTGAACCGATTCACGGATCGTCGTGCGGACTGGCCGTAGCGCAGATGGCGGCGCCTCACGCTGCTCCGCGGCGACATCACCCGTCGATCGCTCAGGCGAGCCGCGTCTTCAGGGACGCCTGCAAGATGACGCCGTTGGCTTACCTGACGAAGTTCCGCATCATCGAAATGGCGCGTCTACTACGCGAGACCGACCTCACTATCGCGGTCATCACCAGACGCCTCGGATGGAACAGCCCAGAGTCATCCGTAACTGCGTTTGCCTGCCATTACGGAGTCACCGTGCGTCTGTCGTCGCAGCGGTCCATCATTCGCCTCAGATCTCGGGCCGGGCGAAGGCGTCGCCCGCGACGCGAAAAGTGCTAACGGAAGTGCTAAGCAACCTGTAGGTCGGGGTATCGCGGTGGAGTTATCCATAGGCCAGATGCTGTAGATCGTTGATTTCATGCGGCAGAACGCTAGGTTGAGATTCGTAGCGCGAGGGGGTCGAGCTCAGTTCAACTCCCACGCCGTTGACTGCGCTCAAGCTAGGCTGGTGCACGGCAAACCAAAAGGTTAAGACGTAGCTATGTTTGCTCCCCTACGGGTATCTTCCTCGACGTAGTGGGAGGCCAGTCTGAGTGAGCGGTCACCATGTCGGCTGGACACCGCTGCTGCCGGCTGCGCTATGCTGTCCCCCGATCCGCCTGGAGTCAGCTCGCGCACTGACGACTGATACCGTTGGAAAGTGCTTAACGTAACGTTCGACACTGTCTTGATCAATGGCAGCGTTGGCACGGGGAAGACAACCACTGCCGAGAGGCTCGGCGGCGAGTTGGAGCGGTGCGGTATTCCTGGCGCAGTCATCGATGTGGACTGGTTGCGCCGATCGTGGCCTGCGCCGCCTGGTGACCCTTTCGGGACCGCACTGGCGCTGGAGAACATGCAGGCAATCGCCTCGAACTTCCGGCGCGCGGGTGCCCGCGTGATTGTGGCCGCAACAGTTGTCGAGTCACTGGAAGAGTTGAGCCGCGCTTCTGGGGCGTTGGCCTCGAGAAGGCTGTTGCATGTGCGGCTGACAACGACACCCGATGCGGCGATCTCGCGTCTGACCAGGCGGCACGCGGACGATAAAGTGATCCTGCACTGGCATCTACAGCGTCACGCGGGGCTGGCAGGTATTCTCGACCGAGCTGGCTTCACTGATGAGTTGCGTATCGACACAACTGAAAAGCAAGCCATAGAGGTTGGGCGCGAGATCCTCACTACTATTGTCGAATGAGCGAAGCCGACGACCGGTTAGACGAATGGGAGGCACTCCAGCCGCCCATCGTCTGGTGCGCACCGGAGGGCTTGCTCACGGACGCTGCCGGATCCGGCACCTGTGGCATAACTCTCACGGTGCGCACGCGCCATGTGGGTCGTTTGTCCGGCGAGTGTTCACGTCGGCGTAATGCAACCGGGCTGAGAATTTAGTCGTCGGCGTCGGGAATGAGGATGGTGGCGAGGCTGATGCGACGTTGTGCGTCATCGCGTCGTTGGAGGTATGGCGTGAGTACTTCCATGAACTCTGTTTGAAGTTTCTCAAGGTCTTGCGTGTCGAGGTAGAGCGGTGCACTTGCGAACCCGAGGAATCCGCGCAAGTCTGTGCGTCCGTCTTCGAGAACCTCTTCGAAATCATTTGAAAGGTCGCTGACGAACATTGCGAATGCCGACCGCAACTGCAGAGTGTCCATCGCCTGCATCTCCTCATGGCCGACGTGGGCCATGCGCTCCCCGAGTGCGAGCGTACGCTCGATGGCACCACGCACCTGTCGTTCGTCGACGACCGCCAAGATTTCGGCATCAAGCAGGGCCGCGACGTGCCGGTACAGCGTGGCCTGCTTCACTTCCGGCAGTGCTTTGCGGAGCTGAGCGGTGGTCATATTGCGGCGGCCGATTTGTTGAATGATCTTCATGCGAACAGGGTGGAGCACGAGGTCGGCGACCGGACGCTCTGCAACCATGGCTCTACCCCTAACCGTTATCACTGTGATAATGTTCTCATTGATGTACCACCCATTGAAGCAGAGGAGAGCGCGATGACGCAGGCGACCTATGGAATGGCTGGCGTTGACGTGCGCTTCCCTGGCTGGGAGTCCCTGATGGTCGGGCGAAGCTTCCTGCACGTTCCGTTAGCTGCGGTTCGGTCGGCTCGCGTTGAGCCTGGCTGGTCTTCAGAAGTACTCGGCATTCGTTCTGGTTTCGTCGTGTCCGGCTATCGCAAGCTCGGCACCTTCACTCACCCCTCGGGTGTCCGGCGACTGGTGTCGATGAAACGGGGCATGCCCCTCCTTCGCCTTCACACGGTTCGTGACGAGACCGGGTTCGACGAGATCCTCCTCAGCACCGATGACGCGGAGAGCATCGCGCACAACATTCAGGCAGGCGTCGCACGATGAGCCGTGCGCCGATTGAGATCCAGGGTCTTCGTAAGAGCTTCGGTGCTGTTGACGCAGTATCGGAGGCCACGTTCATAGCGGCGTCAGGCCGGGTCACGGGCTTCCTGGGCCCGAACGGTGCAGGGAAAACGACGACGCTACGCATACTGCTAGGGCTGACCCGACCGTCCAGAGGAACGGCACTTGTGCAGGGAAAGCGCTATCGAGATCACCCCCACCCGGCACGCATTGTCGGGGCGGTGGTGGATATTGCGGGCGCGCATCCGAGGATGACCGCCAGGCAGCACTTGCTCACTTACAGTGCGCTGTCCGGGCTTTCTCGGACACGAATCGAAGCGGTGCTCGAACAGGTGGGCGCGACCGCTTTCGCTGACCGTCGCATCGGCACGTTCTCGACCGGAATGCGCCAGCGGCTCTCGCTTGCGACGGCGCTTCTGGGCGACCCAGAGATCCTCGTGCTCGATGAACCCTCCAATGGCTTAGACCCGGGGGGTATCGTTTGGCTGAGAACGTTCCTCCAAGAGTTCGCGAGATCAGGGCGCACCGTCTTGTTGTCCAGCCACGTGCTCGGTGAGGTCGAGCACACCGTGGACGATGTCGTACTCATCGATAAGGGGCGGGTGAGGCGAGCCGCCTCTCTCGCCGATATTCGCTCGTCAGGCGCATCCCTTGAGGACGTGTTCCTTCGCGCGACACAGGGAGGAGACCAATGATGAGTGTGATCCGCGGCGAGCTCATCAAACTGCTCACTCTTCGTCTCGCGCTCTGGACGATCCTCCTCGCAGCAGCCTGCGGCGCACTCCTGACAGGCACACTCGCATTCATTGGGCCGGAGAACGCGACCCCGCCAATGCCCGGGCTCGATACCCCGGATGGCGTCGCGATCGTTCTCGGGCTTCCCACGGTGCTGTTGTTCATCCCCGCGCTCATCGGCACCATCGCCATCACCTCCGAGTACCGGCACCGAACTATTGGCACCACGTTCCTCGCAGTGCCAAGGCGGGGGCAGGTGCTTGGTGCGAAACTCGTCGTCTACACCCTGCTCGGCCTAACATACGGGCTCGCCTCCTCGATCGCATCCGGTGCAGCACTCTTCGCAGGAGCAGCAGCACGAGGAGTGACGATTCCGGTGCCTGTTGGCGAGATCATCCTGCCGCTACTCCAACTCGCCCTCGCAGCGGCCGTGTACATGGTGTTAGGGGTAAGTATCGGAGCGCTCGCCCGCAACCAACTCATCGCCATCGGCATCGTGCTCGGATACTTCTACTTCATCGAGTTCGTACTCATGATGCTCCCCGGCGTGAACAAGCTATACCCCTTCATGCCAGGCGGAGCCACAGCCTCGCTGACGAGCTTCTCCTTCCTCACCGACACTCTCGCCGAGCAGACCTCACTCAGCCCGGCCTCGCTGGCGTCTCCTCTCATGGGAGCCGTGATACTGCTTGCTTACGCGGGAATCGCCGGGCTCCTCGCAATATTTGTGACGTTGAAACGCGACCTGAAATGACGAAAACACCGATCGAACTCTCAACGCTCTTAACGTCACGAACCTCTGAAATGTCGGTATCCTCCGAAGCCAAACGAGGTGCAAGTCGGCGAGCTCAATTCGCCACTCCGTCAGTGGAGCACTTCTAAGCGCCCATAACCCATCAAAGGAGAATCATGCGAGCAACAGGAACCTTCACAGTGGAAGCATTCACTCCCATCGAGCCACCCTTGAACGCCGGACCCGAAACTGGCACACCGGTAGCCGTCGCGACAATGGAGAAGCGCTTCGCCGGAGACATCACTGGACGTTCGACGACGCTGTTCACCTACGCACTCGACCCAGCGAGCAATATCGGCGGATACACTGCAATGGAATCTTTCGAGGGATCGCTTCACCACCGGTGGGGAACTTTCAACTTCACGCACTCAGCGACGACAGCAGGTGAAGATCGGAGCGCAGAATCCTTCGCCATCATCCCCTCCAGCGGCACCGGCGAACTGAGTGGAATCTCAGGCGACGGGGGGATCGCCGTCGACCCCGACGGAACCCACCGGCTCTGGTTCGATTACCACCTTCCCAAATGAACGCCAACCCTGCTCGCCGCACTGAGCGGCGAGACCGCTCGGCCGAGGGAGGTAGCAGGCCTCGACGGGTGAACGCACGGGAACCGGAGGCGCAAGTGATCGTGCTCAACGGCGGATCAAGTTCGGGAAAGACGTCTATCGCACGAGCACTGCAGGAATCCCTTCCCGGAACCTGGCTGACCTTTGGGGTGGATACGTTCATCGAAGCGTTACCCGGCCGGGGCGACAGCCTGAAGTCCGGAATCAGCTACGGCCCTGATGGCACTGTCGTGGTGACGGAGCAGTACAAACGGCTGGAACGCGCTTGGTACTCAGCACTGCATACGCTGGCGCACTCGGGTGCCAACATCATTCTTGACGAGGTGCTGCTTTCCGGAGGTGAGGGGCAACGGCGTCTACAGTCAGCATTTGATGGGGTGCCGATGCTGTGGGTAGGAGTGCGCTGCGATCCAGAAGTTGCCGCGGCCCGTGAATGTTCTCGCGGCGACCGCGTACCGGGCATGGCACGCTTACAAGCCTCGCGTGTTCATGACTGGGTCGTGTACGACATTGAGATCGATACCACTGCACGATATCCCGAAGCCTGCGCACAGCTACTGGCCGATTTCGTGACCTCGAAACGTTACTCACCCGTCGAGACAGAGTGATCGGACTTGCCATCTTGTTTCGAACAGCAATGCATCCCTGATTCCTGTGGGAAAGAAACCAAACGGAGCGTCAAGTCAGAGCACGAGGACGTATTTCAGCAGCGCCGCACCCTCAGAGGAAACGTGATCTGCGTGATGGCCTTTCGGCCCGCAAGAATCACTAACCTGGTAGGTTTCGGCTCATGAATACTGCAACCTCGCCTTCTGATGCAGTTCCGCGATACAGAGAGGTATCCAAACCGCAAAACTTAAACCCCATGCGGAGATACGCGCGGATGGCCGGTGCGTTGATGTTAGTGACTTCCAACCACAAGGTTCGTGCGTTCAGTTCACGCCCGTAGTTAGCAGCGAGGCCAACCAGTTCCCGTCCCAGCCCTCTCCGACGATACTGAGGGGAGAGTTCCAAATCCGCTATCACGACTCGTCGATTCCACACCTCGAAAACCACGTCAATAAACCCGCAGGGGGTCCCGTGCGCGTTAACGGCAACAAATCGCGCTGACTCCTCGACATCCTCAACGTCGGTGTCTTCGCCAAGAGGAAACCTCTTGACGATCGGAGAGGAGACACTCTTCTCGTTGAGAGTAAACCCGTTGGCAGAAGGCCGCACCTCGAAAATGGTGTCGGTGACGAAGGAACCATCAATGTCACCGAGCACCAAGTCATCACTCGGCAGGCCCCGACGAAATGTCACCCTGCCAGAGTCAAGGAACCTGCCAGAGTCAAGGAAAACGTCTTTCTGCCGTTCACTCACCTGGCAATCGTAGCAAGGCACCCAGAGATGCAACCGCGGTCGACTCGTTGGCCGTGACCCTGGCGCTTCGGACAATCTCCTTATTGCCTTTGGAGCCGGACGGCTTCCTTCTGCGGATTCTGCGTACGCCGGGCATGGTCTACCAGGTCAGCGGGTCGAGTCGAAGGTAGAAGTCCAGGCGGTCGGGGTCAAGGGCGATGCCGTACCGGGAGGCGAAGTCGTGATCCGCCCATTGGGCCGTGTCTTCGTTGGGCCAGGTCTCGCGAGCGTTCGCCAGCAGGAGCGCGATGTCGGCGTAGGGATCTGCCTGTCCGAGTCGGCCGAGGTCGATGAGCCCGGCCACGAGCGAGGTATCAGGGTCAATAAGGATGTTGGGGAGGCAGAAGTCTCCGTGGCAGACTACCCTGTCGGCGTCCTCTTGTTCCTGGCGGGAAGGGAGGTCGCGTTCCAAGCTTTCGAGGATCACCGCGGGCGGGGTCTCGATGAGGTGCTGGGGCAGGAACTCGGGGTGGACCCGGTTCTCGACGACGGTCGCGCGGGCCAGCGTGATCATCTCGTCCAGCGTTCTGCCGTACGGGCACGTGCTGGCGGGGATGCTATGCAGCCGGACCAGGGTGTCGGTGATCGACGGCCATGCCTGAGCGAGATGGGCCGGGTCGAGCCGGTCAGCCGGGACGCCCGCGACGGCGCTGGTGATGAGGCAGGCGCCGTGCTCGGTGATGCGCCAGTCGAGCACGCTGGGGCCGGGAATCCCGGTGGTCGACAGCCACTCGATCCGATCGCGCTCGCCTTCTAACGTGTGCGCATCAGCAACGGAGACGACCTTGGCGAACCGTTCCCCGGACACGTGACGCAGCACAATCGCGCCTGACTCGCCGTCGGTGACGCGCGCCCACACCGAGCAATCGGAAAGCAATCCGGTCAGTGGCATCGAGGGAGACGACATGCCTCTATCATCTCGCGTCGACCGTCCTTCACGTGCCCTACGCGACCTCACGACCAATACTGACCAAACACAGCATGTCCGCAATGACGGCAAAGCAGCGCGCGATGTTCGCTCACCTACTGCGCATGACGGTCTCGATGCGGATGATGAGCGCCGGCGACGGCTACAAGTACCTTCTGTACTCGTTCGCGGCCGCAGACGCCGACCGCGCTGGCTCTCGACGCCGCTGATCCACTACTACGCGAAGTAAGGTGCCCCGTGCGCGAGCAGAAGTAGCCGCGTCTGGATCGGCTTGTTTTTGCAGCGAACCCTCAGAAGAACTCGTCCATGAGCCGGTAGAACCGTGTCCGTGCCGGGTCGAGGTCCTCGATCCCATACTGGTCGAGGAATAAGGGCACCCATGATTGGCCGAGTTGCTCGGCTATGTCCCGCGTTGCTAGCGCGAGGTCCTGGTGACGGTCGGCAACTCCCAACCGCCCGCAGTCGATGAAGCCAGAGAAGCGGTCCTCGTCCACAATCAAGTTGGACAGGCATGCATCCCCATGCGTAACAACGAGATCTTCATGAACGGGACGAAGCCCTTGAAGCATCGCGAGCAGTTCGCTTGGGTCGCGGTCACGGTGTTCATCGTCGAAATCATTAGTGTCGACTAGGCCCGCCTCCCAACGGGCACGGGCCTGCTCGATGCGGTGAGAGACACGGTGGTCGAAAGGGCAGCTGTCCGTCATCAGAGTGTGCAGCCGGCGCAACGCCTTAGCCGCGATCCGGGCCTTTGCCGCAGGTTCAATCGGAGCGGAGGACAGGTCGTTGCCGGGAACGTCGTCGAGCAACAACCAATGCCGCCCTGTAGAAGTGATTTCGTCGAGCACGCGGGCACAGGGCACTCCCGTTGTCGTCAGCCATCTCAGGCGCGCCGCCTCACCCGGGAGTTCGCCCAAACATCTGACTGGTTCCGTCTTAACAAAGAGGACGTCTCCGTCTGGAGACGTCAACCGAAAAACGGCTGCGTCCGATCCACCGGTTGTCTGCAACTCCCATGAGTAGCCGGTCAGTTCCTGTTCCCACGTGATTGGGAACGCAGGGCGGACTGGGGACATCCGGCTCCTAACAAGACTGCGGGTTCTGGCCAAGTATAAGTCGTTCTGAATCGATCCGACGTGCTCGACCACGAGCGGCATCGGGTCAGCTGCGGCTGTACAAATCATCGACGTAGGTTGTCTCGCAGCAGCTCGGTTTCACCAATGGAACGCATCCCGGGAGTGCACCTGACTTGGCACTATGGTGTCGATGCGGATCTTGAGCGCACGCGACGGGTACAAGTACCTACTGCCCATCGTCGCGGCCGTCGACGATGACAGGTCGTTGTCGACTGCTCTGGCGTGCTGCTACGCGGAGGCGGGGACGCCGCCCCCCGCCGCTGGTCTCGCCCACAATCTACGCCCCGCGTATCCGGTGACATCAGTAGGCTGGAACTGCGCACAGGCCAACATTCACAGGTGAGTGCGTTTACCGAACCTCGGCTACCCGAGTTCAACGTGCTCGGCGACGTAGTCCGCGGGAACGATGACCGTCGCACCCCACTTTGCTCCGGCGCGTTGGAGGACGATGGAGCCATCGTCACGGACATCCATCACGTTCCAGCGGTCGCCGTTGCGCACCCATCCGCGCCCGGCCCTCAAGCGCCTGTCGTTGCGTCGCGTGATGACGACATCCCCGGTGGCGGCGCGAGTGCCATCATGGAGATCTACTTCGCGGGGCCCTCGGACAACGCCGTCAAGAATCAAGTCGGTGCGGGCTCGGGTGTTCAAGGCGGTGACCGACTCGTTGGAGTCCGACACCAAAACGGTGGCTTTGCCTGCCAGCAGATCTGCGCGCCAGGCAATGTAGGCGGAGTTGATCATTTCCTCGGTCTCACCGTCGTGGATACGGCCGTGGGTCTCGTAGGTGTCGATGACGTCGGTGTGTCCGTGCCGCAGGTCCAGGGAGGCTGTCTTCTCCCATGCATGGGTGAAACGGTGGACGTCTATCAGTTCGGGGGCATCTCCTCGGTCATGGACCAGCAGCCCGAAGGCACCACCCGCATCAACGGACTGGAGCTGCGCGTAGTCACCAACCAGCAGCACCTTCGTGCCTGCCTCTGCTGCGAAACCGGCGATTCGGTAAAGGGAGAGTGTGCCCGCAAGGGAGGCTTCGTCCACGATGACGAGTTGACCGGCTTGGAAGGTGGCGCCGGTGGTCTGGTGGGTCTGCCACCATTTCGCCGTGTTCTCCGTCGCGATACCCAGGTCCTCCGCCAGAACCTGGGCCGCACCCGCGGACGGCGCCAGCCCGACCACCGAGCCTGTGCCGTGTTCGGTTTCCCATGCTCGGCGCAGGGCGTTCATGGCAGTGGTCTTTCCAGCACCTGCGGGACCGACCAGCACGTCCAGGACCCGGCCGGAAACCGCGATCTGTACGAGGGCCTCCGCCTGGTCCCCACTCAGCTCCCGTCCTTCGGCGTCTGGACGCCGTGCGATGCGTTCCATTGTCCCCAGGCTGACCGTCAGCCCGGTCGTGTCATGGCTGCGCTCCAGGAGCCGATCCTCAGCATCAAGAATCTGGCGGGAAGAATAGACGGTGGAGTTCTTCGGCCGGAAAACCGAGGTGGCGTCCACGCGACGAAATGCGGCGGGGCTGGAGGCCAGTTCGAACGGTGTCAATCGCAGCGAGACCGTCTCGGCGGCATCCACGACCAGGCCGACGATGGCTTCGCGGTCCTGGGCGGTGGCGAACCGATAGTCCATGGTCTGGCGGGCTGCTTCGGCGGTGAGGTTCCAGCGCCGCCACGTTGAGCGCTTCTCGCCGACCGCAGCGACGACGCTCTCGCCGAGGTTGCGGACAATGTCGAGGGGAATGTCGTCGGCCCGCAGCAACAGCGGTGCCTCGTTGGCTGCAACCCGGCGGGCCCACCCGGTTGCATCCTCACCCAGCACAGTGGCGGCGCGGTTGCGCCATGTTGCGGTCAGGTCGGCCAGGGAGTGCACGGTCTTCTCGGGGCGTGTGGAGAGCGTTGCTTGTGCCCGTAGCTTCATGATCGTCGTTGCCGATGGGCGCCGCCCGTGCTCGGCCACGTACTTGTCGATGAGCCGGTCGGTTGCCTCGTCGATGTGGCGTGCACGTGTCGAGAACTCCGCGATCAGCTCTTCGGGAACGTTGGCAATCGCCCATGCTGGGTTGCGGTCCCGGCCACGGGCGCGTGCCTCCCACTCGACCCCGAGCATCCGTGTCAGGTGATCGGCAAAGACGGCCTCGTGCAGCTCTGAGAGAGCCACGGTAGCTGCGTGCATCGGCCGTCCGTCCAAGGATCTCCACTTCCCGTCCAGAACGGTCTGGACCTTGTTGCTGATCACCACGTGCGTGTGAAGGTGTGGGTCACCAGCACGGGAGTCGTAGTGGTCATAGGCGGTGGCGATGACACCGCGAACGTCGACCTGGGCGACAGCACCGTCGGCAGCGTTTGCACCGGTGCGAGTGGCTGCAACCTCACTCTCCATGTACGCGATCATGTCCGCAACCGCGTCGTGATGCGCTTGGGCGATCAGGGATTGCGTGCCTGCATCCGCAACCGCCCAGAGCACGCTGGCGGATTTCGGGATCGAGAACGTGAAGTCGAATCCTGCAACCGCCCGTCGCGTCCCGCGTTTGGCTTCCTCGGCCTCGATTGCAGTGATTGCACGGGCACGTGCTGCCGGATCAAGGTGCGAGTCAAGGGTTGCGGTCCGCTCTTCGATGCGTTGCGCGATGGTCTTGTAGACCGGATACGCGCGACCCAGGGGTGCACCCGTCACGGGGTCGCGGCCCATACCGACCAGCAGCTGGAGCTGAGCTTCGCTGACTTCGTCGCCCGACGTGATCTGGCCGGTCCCGAGAGCTGGGAGCCCGCTGCCCATCCACCGGCCCGGTGGTGTGCCCTCGGCGTTGTAGTAGCGGGTCAGGGGCGTCGACAGTGACCGATTCCCGTCCCCAGCGGCCACGGTGCGCAGGAGGTACTTGTAGCCGTCCCCGGCCGACATCACCCGCATCGACACTGTCACGCCCGCTCACCTTCCCTCCGTCAGGAAGGAGGTGAACTACCGGGACCACCGGACCTCGATCTGCAAGAGGCGTGGCGGCTCGAATTGGAGGGTCGGTTGACGGTGCCGGGCAGCGTCAGGCAGGCTCAGCTCTGACGTGCGGTGTCTGTTTGGCTCGTCGTTCCGAGCGCTGTGATGAGCCGGGTTCGGATGCGCTGCTTGCGCTGGGCGAAGAACACAGGGAATCCCTCCAGGTCCAAGGGGAGGTTGTCCAGATCATTCTCGGCGATGTAGGTCGCTCGCTTCTCGCTTGTCGGGAACGCTGCCTCGATCCACTGCGCTGGGAGCCCATCCTGCTTCTCGATGTTGGCGGTGCCCGCAAGGAGCTGGAGGTTGGGCATGAGATTGACCGAGTCCAGGTAGTCGTCGATCTGGTTCAATGGGACACCGGCCGCTGCGAGACGCTTTCGTGTGAACCGTGACTTCGGGAAGATGTGATCCTCGTGGAACTTCTTCCCCAGGTCCAGTCCTGGGTAGAGCACCGAGAGCACTGCGAAGGTTCGCTGCCCGCCGTACTTGAGGTTGAGTAGCTCATCGATCTCAGCGTCGTCAAAAACGAGTCCCTTGCCAACGGCGGACATTGCAGTCTCGACTGCTTCGATCGGGAACTTGCTGCTGGAGTTCGCGCGGAGGACGTCTCGGAGGCGTGTGAGGAGTGTGTCGAGCCCCGACCCCCAGATACCGCGCTTGATGAGCGAGCGTGTGACCCAGCGTTGCAACGTGAGCCGGTCGACGGCGTCCGCCGTGGAGTCCAGGTAGGAGTCACCGGCTCCCCGCAGGTAGAGGTAGTAGGCGATCGGGATGATGACGCTGTTCGCGGTGAGGTTGCGCTCGTTAAAACCGAACTGCTGGAGCAGCGTTGCCGCGCGGAGCAGGGCCCCTTTGGTCTCGGGCCACGCCGCCTCGACTCTTGCCATGTTCGACTGGGTGAAGTTCTTGACCTTGAACTGGACGTCCACGCCTGCAACTGTCAGCGCGGTCTTGAGTACGACGTCCTTGGAGAAGGAGAACTGGCGTCCTACGCTGGAGTTCAGTTCGGACACCAAGGATCGGACTTCCTCGCGTGCGTCGAGTTCCTGCCACTGATTGGTCGCCATCGACAACAGCAGATCCGAGTAGGACAGCGTCGTGCCGCCGCTGTTGACGCGGACGAAGATCTCCAGCACCTTGTCTGCGTCCTGGTCGGTTACCAGGAAGTAGTTCATCGGTTTGAGCACCCGGACGGCCTCGTACAAGTCGTAAAGGCGCTGGAACGCATCTGCGGACCCCGCGATGTTGCGGCAGGCAAGCTCCTGCATGATGGCAGGCCCAGCGTTGGCGAGCCCAAGTACCGCTCCGACCCGGTACCACTTGTCCTCGCCTCCGTCTTCTGCTGCGGCTTCCTTGTCGGTGAGAAAGCGCAGGTCGTATTTGAGTCCCAGTTCCTCGTCATCCGGGTCGTCGATGAGGTTGAGGTAGAGCCGTTTGGTGGGGAATGCGTCGGCGCTGTTCCACCACGCGTACTTCTTCTTCTCCGCATAGCTGCCGTACAGGGCAATGTTCAGCGCGGTGAGCCGCTGCTGACCATCAAGCACGGCGGTTGTCCCGCTGCCAGCGGGCACGGTGGCCTTGTCCGCGTACGGGTTATCGCGCTCGTGATAGTTGGTGAGGAACTCGTAGAAGGTGTAGGACTGGGCGGTCTCCGGTTCCACATTCCACAGCAGGAAGGAACCGACCGGGTAGCCGCGCATTAGGCTGTCGACCAGCTTCGCTATCTGATCGGAGTTCCAGACGAACTCCCGCTGGATCGCAGGCAACAGATACTCGCGCTTGTGGATCGCAGTGAGCATCTCCTCGATACTGCGGGGTGTCTGGAATGACATGGAGGTGGGACCTTTCTCAGGCGGTGACCAGCTGCATCAGCTCGGTGTAGTCGGTGACGACGTCGTAGGTGACGTCGCCGTCGTTCTTCTTGTTAAGGGAGGCGAAGAACTTACGGGCGCACTCGATCTTTGCGTCCTCAACGCCCTTCAGCTGGAGAGTTGAAAGTGAACCCTTGGTCTCCGCGACGAAGTAGACGTGCTTGACGCTGCCTTCCTTGAATGCGATTGCCCAGTCCGGGTTGTAGTCGCCGACCGGAGTCGGGATGAAGAACCCGCGCGGGAGCTTCGCGTAGACGGCAACCTCGATGCTGGTGTCCAGCTCGTTGACGAAAGCACGCTCGATCTTCGAGTCGGTCACGACGTAGTCGTAGATGTGCTTCGTGAGCTTGTCACCAGCGTGGGTGAGGTCTTGCTTGGTCTGGTTCTCTGTGAAGATGGCTGAGTCGAACGTCTCGTCCAGGGCGTCGTATGCGAGGTGCTCCACGATGACGGTGGCCTTCTGCTCGTTGATCAGCCGCGCAGCTTCGGTGATGAACTGTTCCGGGTTCAGCCTGAACTTCCCGAACGTATCCGGTCGGACGCCCCTGAGGATCGCAGCGACCGTACGGCGAGTCAGCTTCGTCTTCTCCGCGATCTCACCCAAGAGGTCGTACTTCACCTGCGAGCCAGCCGTCACCGTCTCGGTCACGGTCTCCGTGCTCGACACCGCGAACCCCGAACCCTTCGACAGGTCGTCCGCCTCCAGCTCATCACGCTGCTTGCCAGACTGGATGACGTACTGCATGGACGCAACGTTGAGATGCTTGTCCATGTGCTCGACAGCCTTGCGGATCAGTTCGTCTGAGTCGAACTCGACCTGGTAGACCGCCTTGTGGTTGATCCGACCCCACAGGTTCTGGAACTCCTTGCGCGCGAAGTTGGCCTCGTTGAGGGGAACCTTCTTCGGCTTACGGTCATCGGCAGGCTTGGGTACGTCGATGTACAGCGAGTCGACCAGCGGCCAGATGAAGTCCACCACCGGCAACAAGACCTCCGAAGTCGGAACAGCAAGCGTCCCTTCAGCCTTGGCCTCCTTGTAGGTGGGCGTGATGTGGCCGTCGTCGTCGATGTAGTCGTTGCGCGCCAGGTAGTTGTAGAGGGACCGGGCCAATTGCTCCTCCACGACCGACTCGCCCGCGGTGGTTTGGATTGTCTTGCCCTTGAAGAAGTTGACGCTCGCCTTGCGCGGACGGGCAGCCAGGGACTCCGAGATCTCCTTCTGGAGCCCGTCAACAAAGTCGGTGTAGGACTCGTCGGTGACGACCGTCAGCTCGTTGATGTCGTGGACACGCGCGCCGACGGTTGCCTCGTCCATGCGCTCGCCACGCTGGTCAACAGCCAGGCGGAGGCCACGGCCGATCTCCTGACGTCGGGAGACGGTGTTGTCGCTCTTCTTCAGCATGCCCATGACGAACACGTTCGGGTTGTCCCATCCCTCGCGCAGTGCGGAGTGGGAGAAGACGAACCGTACGGGCTCGGCAAAGGAGAGCAGTCGTTCCTTGTCCTTGAGGATCAGGTCGTAGGCGTCGGTGTCTGTGGACTGGCCTTTGTCATCGCCTCGGCCGGAGACCTTGCCGTCGACCTGGTGCTTGGACTTCTTGTCGATGGAGAAATAGCCCTGATGGACCTCTCGAATCTCGTCGCGGCGCAGATAGGCCTGGTAGACGGCGGTCGCGTCGTCGAGGGCCAGCTCACCAAGGACCTCGTCGCGGATCAGCGCGTACTCCTCCTCGAATATCCGCGCGTACTCGCCGAGAGTGTCTTCGCGGGAGTAATCACGGTACTTCGCGACCTCGTCGATGAAGAACAATGACAGCACCTTGATGCCCTGGCTGAAGAGTTCACGTTCCTTGTCCAGATGGGCCCGGATGACCTCCCGGATCTGGATGCGGCGCTTGGTCTCCTCTGTGACGTCGCGATCGGCGAGCTGACCGGCGAACACGATGTCACCGTTGTTCAGCTCGATCACGTCACGGTTCGCATCGATGTCGACGACAACGAGGGACTTACCGTTGGGGCGGTAGGCCTCCAACCCGTTGGACAAATCGTGGAGGTTCGTACCCTTCTCCACACGCTTAACCTGACGCTTGATCCCCGTCTTGGTCTGAACCTCAATCTCGACCCGAGCGCGAGGTAGCGCACCCTTCGCGATCTCGACCGCTTCCAGGTACAGGTAAGCCGTGGACCCGGCCAGGCCCTTCACGGTGATGCCGCGGACTGCGATCTGCTTGACCAGCTTCTGGTTGTAAGCATCCAGTGCATCGAGCCGGTGTACTTTGGTGTGCTCCACCTTGTGGGTTGCGGAGTAACGCAGCATCATCAACGCGTGGAAGTTCGACAGCGCTTTGAGCGACTTCTCCGCACCAATCTTCTGCGGCTCATCGATGATCACGATCGGACGGTTCGCTGCGATCACATCAATCGGTTTGCGAGACTGGAAGTCATCCAAGACATCGTAGATCCGCCGGTTGTCTTTACCCGTGGCGTTGAACGCCTGGATGTTGATAATCATCACTTGAACGCCAGCATCCGAGCTGAACCGCTCCAATTCGTGAAGTTGAGAGGAGTTGTATACGAAGGATCGCGGCTTGGTCCCGTACATCTGCTGGAAGTGCTCAGCGGTGACATCGAAGGACTTCTTTACACCCTCGCGGATCGCGATAGACGGCACAACGATGATGTACTTCGACCAGCCATACCGCTTGTGAAGCTCCATGATCGTCTTGATGTAGACGTACGTCTTGCCTGTACCAGTCTCCATCTCAACGTCGAGGTTCGGAGCATGGGGAGCAGCCTTACTGTCCTTCAGTGAGGATGAAAGTGGCAGATTCCTAGTCTGCTGAACCTTATGCACGTTGCCCAAGAGCTGTGCATCGGTCAGCGCAATCTCCGCGTTGCGCAGGCCCGAATCCGAGTACAGCGGAGCCATGCCCGCTTGAGGCTTTCCGGGGTCGACACGATACGAGACGCCGTCATGCTTGGGTTGGCCTTCAAACACCTCGACCACCGAATCAACGGCATCTGTCTGATACTGCTGAACCTTGAACTGAAGCTTCATCCCGATCAGATCGCCTTCACTTCAGTAGACGGGGAGACTTCACGGAAAATCTGCTCGACATTGATTCGTTGAGCGTCAGACTCAAATCCATCGTCGCGGAACACAGCACGAACCGGTTTGCGACTGGCGATCTCCCGGATTACATCTAGGCCTATGGAGTTGTCGAAACAGGCAATCAGGGCTCCCTCTTCAACGTCGAAGACTCGGTGCTCAGCAATCGTCTCTTTTTCGACAGGCATCGTGAGCTCCAATCCCCAGTCGATCAGAACCTGGAACAACAGGTCCTCAGCAGTTCGATCACTCTTAATGCTGGGTTCAAGTTCGGTAAGTGCCAGTTGGTCTGTCGCATCTGGCTCTCGGATGACGTCGATCATGTTGGTCGTGTCAATCTTGAGCGTGCGGAATCCACCGTCAACCGCGGTACCGGAAAGGCCAGCTAGGGTGCGCGTCTGATCAGCAGCCCGACGAAGCCGCTCGCGGGCGAGTGCGGGAATCGTCGGAAACCCTGCACGAACCGCATCTGATCCATCGGGGAGAGGTTCTTCCACTTGCACCAGAATGTACCGACGATTCCCGCCGTCTTCTGCGTTTAATTTCATGATGGCGTGCCCAAAAGAACCTGATCCGGCAAAGAAATCCAAAACAATAGAGTCGCGTTCGCTCCCGATACGCAGGATGTCCTCAAGGAACGGAACGGGCTTTGGAGCTGAGAAGTACCTTCCGCCCATAAGTTCTTTCAACTGTTTGGTTGCAGTACTGGTGCTGTAGGACGGTTTGAACCAGAATGACTTCGGCTTCTTTGAAGGTAGCGCTCCCAGTTCGGGCCGCTGCTTCTTGTAGAACTGATATCCATTCTTGGTGTGCTTAAGTACAAGGTTGTGAGTCTCCGCGGCAAACTTTGATTTCTTCCAGTACCAGCTGAGTTCCTCACCGGCCGGGTTTACTGGCCAGACAACCACGTCTTGTGAATCGAGTGGCAAATCGTCTTCCGTTACGTAAGGCTGAAGCGTATTGGTGTTAATGAAAATTGGATACCAGAGGTTGGGCCGCTTCGAGCGCGGCGCATTTACGCCTGTCGCCCGCAAGTTGTCGGCTTCCTTGTAGAGGCCATATTCATCTTCTGCCCACTCGGCGATCAACGCTTCTTCGTCGACGGGGAACTCTCCAAGAGTCGCGGATGCCTTGTCACGAAGGCACACGACGATGAACTCGTGAGTTTCTGCAAAGCCAAATGCATCTTGGTTTCCCTTAAGATTCATCACAACTGGCAAGGCCCCAAGGACGTTGTCGTGGCCAAATATCTCCTCGCAGAGCCGAACGAGATTCGCCACTTCATTCTCGTCAATAGAGATGACGATTAGACCGTCAGACGTCAACAAGTTGCGCGCCAACTTGAGACGCGGGTACATCATGGTCAACCAGTCAGAGTGGAATCGACCATTCGATTCTGTATTTGTGACGAAACGTTCTCCCGCGTCACTGACCTGACCCGAGCGTAGAAGGTGCTCGGCCACCGTGGTGGTTCTATCATCCTCATAGACAAGCGAGTCGCTCCCCGTGTTGTAAGGAGGGTCGATGTAGATCAGCTTGACCTTGCCGAGGTAGGACTCCTGGAGGAGCTTGAGAGCGTCGAGGTTGTCGCCCTCGATGAAGAGGTTCTTGGTCGTGTCGAAGTCGACGGACTCCTCACGGACTGGGCGGAGGGTCTTGGCGATCGGTGCGTTCGCGGCGAAAGCGGCGGCCCGTTTGCCAGGCCAGTCGAGGCGGTACCGCTCCTGGGGGCCTTCAACGATGTGGTCGGAGAGTTCTTGGTGGAGGAGGTCGAAGTCGATGGCACGTTGCGGGTTGCCCTCGTCATCGAGAGTCTCGGTGACAACGGTTGGGAACAGCTCGGCGAGCTTGTCGATGTTCGCCTCGGTCAGGTCGGGCGACGTCATGCGCAGTTTCTCCATGGTCTTACCTCTGCTGTTCCAGCTGTGCTTGTTTGGTCTTGAGGGTGCGGCGCAGTTCAACCTTCCGGTTGAACTGCTTCTCGGTTCGGAGCTTGCGCTCCAGAGTCTTGATCTCGCGTTCGAGCTTGCTGACGGTCTTCAGTCTGTCAGCGACCTCCGACATTCCTTCGCCAGGCCGGACCTCAACGTTGGAGAGGGGTTCGAGCAGGGCTGCGTAGAGGGCAGGCAAGGTGATGGCGGTCGGTAGCGGTTGGCGCTCAGTGTCGGCGGGCTGCCATCCGGTGGTGAAGTACTGACTGATCTTCGGGGCACCCGCACCGAGCTGCTTGTGGGCGGCGATCATGCGGGTCTCGCACACACCGGCGACGTCGCGGTTGACCTCGAAGATAATCGGACGAGGTATCGACTTGTCGATTGCGCTCAGTACCTGCTCGGAGACGTCTGTGTCCTTGACGTCAACCTGGAAGACCGCGACATCGGGGACCTCGGCAGTACTCTCCAGGTTGATGCTTGCCTGGGCCAAGTCATAGGTCCAGATCACGCGGTCGACCTCGGAGATAAATTTCTCCCGCAACGCAGTGTTGACGCTGGCGTGTTCGTAGAACTTCTCCTTGGGCACCCGCCGCCCAAAGTGGGCTGCGCTGGGCCACTGGTACAGCAAGTCAGTCACCAGGACTCACCTCGTCTGTGGAGGTGACGACGGCAATGAACGCGGTGAGTTCGAAGTCGTCGAGCCCGGCGATGGTCTGGGTGAGAGCAGTGGTGGGCCCTGGAGTGAACAGGCTGTCGATGTCACGTTCCTCGGTGACGTCGATCATCGAGTGAATTGCATCCGTCAGCAGCTGAGAGTATGTGCTCATATCCGCGCCGTCGCGGGTCGCCTCGTTGAACGCACGAACCGCAATGGGGACCGGCTCGTCATAGGGTCGGCATCCGGTGCGCAGCAGATCTAGCAGATGCTTGGCCTCGGTGTGGTCGGCGATCACCTGGCCGTCCTCGTCGAGATAGACGAGGTAGTGCGGGTGGAGTCGGTTGCCACGGTTCCCGTTCTTCCCAGTGAGCTGAGTCTCGTCCGCATTGACGTTGCGCAACGCGAAGATCACCCCAGGGACCAGCCCCTTGGCAGGGTCGGCGGGAACTACGGCATGCAGGCCCTTCGGGACGGTGGCCAGGTCACCGTACTGCTTGATGTATCCGAGCAAGTCCATGCGGAAGTCGTTGAGCCCGAGGTCAGTGATGGAGACCCCGGTGCGGACATCTTCCAGCTCAATGACTTCGTCTTGGAGCTTGCGGAGCTGTTCCTTACGGAAGGCCGCGTCAGGGTCTTCCTGTGTGAGGACGTTGTCGTCGGCAGTGCCCGCGATGTCGGCGATGACCATCCGGTTCTCGACGCGTTCCTTAAGGTTGATGTACTCATCGAGGGAGATGTCGGGCCAGAAGTTCACCAACTGGATGACCTGGTTGGTGGACCCGATGCGGTCGATGCGTCCAAACCGTTGGATGATGCGCACCGGGTTCCAGTGGATGTCGTAGTTGATCAGGTAGTCGCAGTCCTGGAGGTTCTGGCCCTCGCTGATGACGTCGGTGCCGATCAACACGTCCAACTCACGGGTCTCTCCAGGCATGGTCAACTCGCGCTGTTTGGAGCGAGGGGAGAACAGGGACATGATCTGCTGGAAGTCGTAGCCCTTCCCCAGGGTGGCGTGCGCACGGTTGCCGCCGGTGATGACCGCCGTCTCTAACCCTGCGGTGGCGAGTGCAGGCGCGAGGTTCTTGTAGAGGTAGTCGGTGGTGTCCGCGAAGGCGGAGAACACCAGCACCTTGCGGTTGCCGGGGTTGATCGGATGCTGCTCTTTCGAGTGGATGATGTCCTTGAGCTTGCGGAGCTTGAGGTCGTGGTCGGGGGTGACCTTGTTCATCTCGTCGAGGAGTTCGCGCAGGGTCTCGCGATCGTTCCACAGGTCGCGCTGCCAGGACTCGATGTCGAGGTCGTCCAGGTCGATGCGGATTTTCTCACCGACGGAGAGAGCCTCGATGTTGGCATCGTCCTCGTCGTCGATGTCGAAGTCTTGGCCTGCCATGTCCGGGACAAGATCGGCAAGGTTTCCAGCGTGGTTGCTGATCCTGGACAGGGTGTGCGTGACAGAGCCTTGGACCTTACCCAGCGTCAGGCGGAAGGCCTCAACTGAGCTTTCCAGGCGCTTGAGGAGGTTGACGGTCATGAGCTGCTTGAGGCCTTGCTCGCGGCCTGCCTGACCCAGATTCGACCGGGCGTTGCCTGCGGTGACGTCGTAGAGGTCCTCGTACTTGCTGCGACGGGATGGGAACACGTAGGCCAGCGGGGTGTAGACGGCCAGGGTGAGGGCCTGGAGCTGTTCGAAGATGTCGTTGAATCCGGGCACCTCTGGGAGGTCGGTGAGCGGTTCACGCACGGAGATGGGCGTGAGGCGTTCGGGGAAGGCACCGATCTCGGTGGTGTCGTAGAAGGCCTGGATGTGCTTGCGCGACCGGGCGATCGTCACCGAGTCCAGAAGTTCGAAGAAGTCGAAGTCCAGCATCTTCAGAATCTGGTCCGTGGTTCGCTGCTCGGCGTCGAGCTTGGACCATTCGTTGAAGACCCGTTGGGCGTCAGAGAACACTTTCTCCACGCTGGTGGAGATGTTCAAATGCTTGGCGAGGTTCTCCGACTCGCCCTCGTAGGCGAGCTGGAGCTGGTTCTTCAGGTCGTTAAACCGGTTATTCACCGGGGTAGCGGACAGCATGAGGACCTTGGTCTTCACGCCCTCCTTGATGACCTGGCGCATGAGGCGCTGGTAACGCGACTCCTTCTCTTCCGCGTAGTCGGCGTTGCGGAAGTTGTGGGACTCATCGATCACCACCAGGTCGTAGTTGCCCCAGTTGATGCGGGCCAGATCCAGGCCAAGGGACTCGCCCTTCGTCCGCGACAGGTCGGTATGCGCGAGGACGTCGTAGGCGAAGCGATCCTCGCGGAAGAGGTTGGTGGTGTAGTTGGAGTTGTAGTTCGTCCAGTTCTCCGCCAGCTTCTTAGGGCACAGGACCAGCACGGACTTGTTGCGCAGCTCGTAGTACTTGATGACCGCCAGGGCAGTGAAGGTCTTGCCCAAACCGACGGAGTCCGCGAGGATGCAGCCATTGTAGGTTTCCAGCTTGTTGATGATGCCCGTGGCGGCGTCATGCTGGAAGTTGTACAGGCTCTTCCAGACCTTGGTCTCCTGGTAGCCGGTGCGGTCGTTGGGGAGGACGTCATCGTTGATGTCGTCAAGGAAGTCAGCGAACAGGTTGTAGAGGATGAGGAAGTAGATGCGCTCTGGGGAGTTCTCCGCGTACACCGTGGCGATGTGGTCGCAGACCGCCTGGGTAACGTCGTCGAGCTGCTCCGGGTTGTTCCAGATCTGGTCGAACAAGGCGAGGAACGATTGGGTTTCAGCCGCACCCTCGAACTTGGTGACGACGTTGGAGACGGCCGGGCCCTTCTCATAGCCCAGGTCAGTGGTGGTGAACCCTTGGATCGGGAAATAGGCGGCGCGGTCGTCGACTGCGGCTAACGGCTGCATGGGGCTGCCCGTTGCGTTGGAGCGGAAGGTGACCTTGCTGCGCACCCAGTCCGCGCACTCCCGCGCGATGGCCTTCTGCGTGAGCTTGTTGCGCAGTCGAATCTCGAACTCTGACCCAGCAATCGCCGACTCGGCATGCCCGGCGGGGATGAAGAATTGACGGCGCTCCTTGCGAACCTTGTCAGTTACGTCCTCGGCCACGAACGACGGGGACGTGAAGATGAACTCCAGCTCGTCAACCCGTTCCAATTCCTTCTTCAGTGCCTCGAAAGCGAAGATGGAGAACGTGGAGGCAGCGATCCTGACCTTCGACCCACTGGCCAGAACCGTCTTGAGGTCATCGCCCAGACGGTCGTTGACGTTGTTGATGATGCGCACGTGAGTCAGTCACCCGCCTGGGTGGAGTCCGAGTCGGCGGCGCCGTCGTTGCGGACCCAGTCGTCGACCTCGGTGGCTTGGAACTTCCAGAGGCGGCCGATCTTGTGGGCAGGCATGCCCTTGTCGGCGATCCACGTATAGATGGTGTCCTTGGTGACGCCGAGGTGGGCGGCGATGTCGTCTGCTGACAGCCACGGCTCGGTCACGTTGGTCCTCCCTCGACGGTGCCGGCCCCACCGGCTGGGACACCGTGCTGATTCTACCGAATCAGACCCCGTTTGTGCGGAGATGTGCCACCGAAGCTGGGTGCACTTCGAGCGTGGATTGGCGAAAATGAGGTATGGAGAGGATTTTCCCGGGCAGCGCGGGCGCTGTCAGGCAGCGGGCACCGGGGCCGATCCATGTCGAGACGGAGTCCTCTGCCCGGGTGGTGGAGCCGGTGGCGTACACGTGCCTGAGGTTCATGCTGGTGCGGGAGGGCCGCCTGTTGGTGCACTCTCGCCACGGGACCGCCCATGCCCGGCCGGGGATGCTGGTGATCGTGTGCGCCGGGACCCTGTGTGGGGCGATCCCCGAGCCCAGCGCCACGGTGACGACCGCGTTCGTGAACCTGGACTACCTGCTGGACCAGCTCACGTGGCGGCTGAACGGGCTGCTGCGGGATCGTCACGAGGCCGAGCTGATCGCCGCCAAGGCGTTCCGCCACAACATGTGGGCCACCACCCCGCCCGCGCAGGCGACGTCCGACATGCTGGACCTGCTGGACCGCACCGAGGCCATCCAGAACGCTGGGGGCGGCTTCTACGACATCGAGGCGGTGTTCGCCGGATTCCTGGCCGAGCTGGTGCCGTTGATGCCGTATCGGGAGCTGCCCGGCGAACCCGTCGTGTCCTTGGCCGGGGACGGCGTGGGCGGGAGGTTCCCGCCGATGCGCCCTGAGATCATCGCCGTGGGGGACGCCATCCAAGCCAACTTGTCCCGCAAGTGGTCGCTGGAGGACATGGCGCAGGTCGCTCACATTTCCGGGCGGCACCTGGCTCGCGTGTTCAACGAGTCCTACGGGCTGCCGCCGGTGCAGTTCCTGGCGGCGCTTCGGGCCAAGGAGATGGCGCGCCTCCTGCGTGAGAAGCCAGGATGGTCGGTGGAGGCGGTGGGCCGCCAGGTCGGCTGGGAGGGCCGTTCGCATGCCCGCCACCAGTTCGTCCGCGAACTCGGGCTGTCGCCCGATGAGTACCGTCGGCGGGCTCATGGTCTGGATCTGGCCATACCTGGACCGGAAACGGACGAGAACACCCCCGACCCCTCGTAGAACCCACTGTCGCGTTGCTATGAGTGAAGGATGCGTCAGGTGTCACGCCGGGTCCCTGACGGCCAACCCCGCCAGCGACCCCGACCGCTGGGCACCCGTTTCACAACTGTACTGACCGTCACCTTCTCGCAGGACTCCTCGGCGCACCTCATGGCCACAGCCCCACCCTGGGGCGCAGGCCGTGAGGCGGGAGGAGCGTGAGATGACACCACGAGGAGAGGTCCAGCAGGAGGCCCGTGAGGCCCGCCTCGACGAGCTGCACGACAAACTCACCGCGGCCGTCGACCAGCTCGTGTCCGGTGAGGACTGGAAGCGTGCGCTGGCGTTCGCCGCGAACTTCCGCTCGCGCAGTTTCAACAACACGCTGCTGATCTGGGCCCAGCACGCCGCCGCCTTTGAGCGCGGCCTGGTGCCCGACCCGACGCCGTCGTATGTGGCGGGGTACAAGCAGTGGCAGGGGTTGGGCCGCCAGGTCCAGAAGGGCCAGCCGGGCTATCAGATCATCGCGCCGGTCACGGGCCGGTTTGCCTCGGCGAACCCGCAGGATGCCGAGTCGTGGCGCAGGCTCGGGAAGCTCGAGAAGCCCCGGCCCGGTGAGACGGTGCGCTCGAAGATGGTCGGGGTGCGCCCGGCCTACGTGTGGGACGCCTCCCAGACCGCAGGCGACGACATCCCCGAACCGCCCCGCCCGCACCTGCTGGAAGGCGAAGCCCCAGAATGCTTGTGGGACGGGCTCGCCGCACAGGTGAAGGCCGCCGGGTTCACCCTGGCTGATGCCGCGTCGGCGTCGCAGATTCATGGGGCGAACGGGGTCACCGACTACCTCGCCCACACCGTCACCGTCCGCAGCGACATGGATGCCGCGGCACAGGTCAAGACTCTGGCCCACGAGCTGGGGCACGTGCTCATGCATGGGCCGGACAATCAGGAGGCTCGCCAGCATCGCGGGATCGGCGAGGTCGAAGCCGAATCCGTCGCCCTCATGATCGGCGCCGCGCACGGCATGGACACGACGAGCTACACGATCCCGTACGTCTCCACCTGGGCCGCCCAAGTGGAGGGACGCGAGCCTGCCGACGTCGTCAAAGCCACCGGCGAGCGGGTCCGGTCGGTCGCGTTGAAGATCCTCGACCAGCTCGACACCGCCCAGGTCGGCAACGGCACCCCGCCCGGACTCGAACGCGACAACCCCACCCGCGACAACCCGAGACAGCCCGCTGCTGCGGATCGGGCGGCACCGGCGCGGCGTGAGCCAGTACTCGCTGAAGCCAGGAGCCTGTGATGCCCGGCCTGTCCGCGTTCACACAGACGTTGATGCGCCTGCCGCCTGGAGCCTCATTGGCCGAGGCGGCGATGGCGCTGGCATCTGCTGGTATCCCCGTGTTCCCGGTCGCCGTCAGTGGGAAGGAGCCGCTGACCCGGCATGGCTTCCACGACGCCACCACGAACCTCGCTCAGATCCGCCACTGGTGGGCGTCAGCTCCCGGGGCGAACGTCGGGATGCCGACCGGCGCCGCGTCGGGTGTCGTTGTCGTCGACGTAGATGTCCACGGGCCCGCCGACGGCTACGTCGCCCTGGACCGCGCCGATCATGCCGGACTCTTGACGGGATGGGAAGCCCTCGTCCAGACGCCCACCAACGGGCTCCACGCGTACTACCCAGCCACCCCGGGCACCGAACAACGATCGTGGCAGGTCGCACGGGCTGGCATCGACTTCCGCGGGGACGGCGGATACATCATCGTCCCACCCTCCAGCCGAGTCATCGACGGCCAGCGCTGCGTATATCGGCTGGAGCAGGTGACCCGCGACCAGACGCAGCCCCTGGATGCGGGGCGGCTGCACCGGTTCCTCGATCCACCACCGCCACGGGCGCACGGCTCGCAGTCGCAGGCGATGGATCGTGGGGTGAATGTTGAACGTCTCGCCGCCTGGGTGGGGCGTCTTCAAGAGGGCGAACGCAACTACGGGTTGTTCTGGGCCGCCTGCACCATGGCCGAACACCACGTCCCACCGGGGCAAACTCTCGACGTGCTCACCACTGCCGGTGGCCAGGCGGGACTCTCCGTGCGCGAAGTGACAGTGACGGTGCGCTCGGCCTACCGCACCGTCACCACCGCACCCACCAGCAGTCCCATGGGCAGCTCACCAGCGCCAGTGCCTTCGTTGGACCGCTCACCACCGCTGCGTGCTCCTCTTCGGAGCCTGTCATGAACGCCACCGCAGGGCACCGCTCGGCGGTGATGACCGCGGTCGCGGGAACCGTGTTCATCGCCGCGGGCGCCTTCTGGCTCTCCTTCACCTCGCTCGCCGACCTGGCGCGGCGCTCAGGGATCGGTGCGGGGCAGGCGTGGGCGTGGCCGCTCATCGTGGACGGCATCATCGTCGTCGCCACGGTCGCGGTCGTCGCCCTGGCCGGAACCCGCACCTCCTGGTATCCCTGGGCGCTACTCATCGGCGGGGCCAGCGTGTCGGTGACGGCGAACGCGATCCACGCCGTCATCGCCGCCGATGCCGACGTCCCCAGCGTCCTCGCGGGTGCCGTTGCCGCTGTCCCGCCCGTCGTGCTCCTGGCCATCACCCACCTGACCGTCATCCTCACCCGACCACCCGAACCTCACGCCGGAGCGGAGCCTCTCGATGCTGTGGTCCGGATGAGGCCGGACATCGACGAAGCGTCGGCGGCGGATCTGATGCTTCCGGCCGACGTTCTGCCGTCACCTGCGCCAGCTTCCGACGAGCCCGGCCGTGAACCCGCACCGATCGGCGACGACTTCGGCCCGGAGGCCCCAGCGGATCGACGAGAGCGCGCCGCGGGCCTGCACGAAGCGGGGTGGTCGAACAAGCAGATCGCCCGCCAGCTCGGCGTCCACCCCTCCACCGTCGGCCGCTGGCTCACCGCCCACACCGTCGCAGACGCGCCAGTAGATGACGAGTCCGCCGACGAGACGGACACGAACAGCACATCCGAAGGCCTGAGTAATCAGGCCACCAACCACGAGGAGAAGTCATGAATACCGACGAGCAGACCCCCGACCCAATGGCCGGGGACATCGCAGGCGCCACGGGCGCACCGGACGCCATCGAAGCCCGCCACACCACCCGCCGGGCCGACCCCGTCATCGACCCGGCGCTGAGCCGAGAGCACCGAGTGGGGCGCGGGGTGGAGTGGGTGCGTCCCACCGACCTGATGGCCCGAACCGGCTCGCGCATGGCGCGCGCGGGGATCGACTTCCAGGCCGACATGGCCCGCCGATCCCGCCACGCCGCCACCACGAGCGCTCGCGCCCTGGCAGTGCGGGCCCGCAGGCTCCCGCCGGTCTCCGCGTTCGGCCGCGGGCACGCGGACCGCGCGACCACCCGCGATGTGGTCGGCATCCCCTGACCCCCAGCGGCCCGACCCGCAAGGGCGCCCGTTGCCCCGCTCGCTTGGCGGTGTGGGAGCCGGTGCGCACCTACGGGTCAAGGAGGTGCCACCAACCATGACCACCACGATCAAACACCCGGAGCACGGCGAGGACTTCACGACCAGTGAGGGCCTGCGCCACATCCTCGTCCGGCTCCACGCAGCGGGCCCGGCCAGCTGGGAACACGACCCCACCGCTGGTGCTCTCGTCTCGTATGCGGCCGACAAGTACGCGGGGCTGGCCCGCAAACACGGCCTCGACCCATGGGAGGCCGCCAGCGCCGCCTTCGAAGCGATGCGCAACGAATCCACCCGCACAGCGCGAGACCCCTGGGCCGTGGTCACCCGCGCCGTCCAGATCACCTGCGTCGCCGAGGAACGCGGCCAGGGCCTGCTGTGCTCGACCCATCAGGCCCGCCGCCGCAAGTACGAGGATGTCCACGACCCCGAGAGAATGTCCGACCGGGAGACCCCACTGTCGGACTACCACCCGTCCTTCCACGTCTACGACCACATCGACGACACCGACACCGAGGATGCCCGTGACGGCACGGAGCCGCATGCCCGGGAGTTGTCGGCCCTGAGTGCGGTCGATGAGTGCGTCGCCTTGTTCACCGGGTTCGGCTGGCCACCCGACACGGCCCGCACCGCGATCCACTACGTGACCACCACCCTGTCCAGGACTCGCTCGCGGATGTCGGCCTACGAGGCGCTGCGCCACGACAAGTACGCCCTGGCGTTCCTCGACCTGACGCGCAACACCTGGGCGGTCCTGCTCCACGCCCTGCTCGGGAACCCGCACCCCGCCTTGCAGGCCACGCCCGCCGGGCGCGGGATTCTCATGCGCCTGGTCATCGGGGAACCCGTCTGCTCGATCCTCCACGACGAGGACCTCATCCTCTCCATCGCCCTGGCGGCCCCGGGCAGGGCCAGGTGACATGCCATGGCCGCCACCGACGGGCACATCGAACTGGAACGGACCGTGAGTTCGATCCAGATCGGGGCACGCCACCGCCACGACCTCGGAGACCTCGACGCCCTCGCGGCCTCGATCCACAGGTACGGGCTGCTCCAGCCGATCACCATCACCCCCGACGGCATCCTCGTCTGCGGCGCACGCAGGCTCGCCGCGATCAGGAAGCTCGGGTGGGAGACCGTCCGAGTCTGGGTGCGCTCAGGCATCTCGGACCCGCTCGCACACCTGTTGGCCGAGCAGGACGACAACGTGCTCCACAAGCCGCTCACCCAACTGGAGCAGGCCGCCCTCTACCGGGAGATCACCGACCTGCTGCGCGAGGACGCCGAACGACGCCAAGAAGCGACCCGGTTCTCCAGTGAGCATCAGCCCGGAGACGACGGTCCCGCAAGATTTGCGGGACCGTCACAGTCTTCTGGGGAGCGCAGGAAGCAGGCCGCCGACCTGATCCCCGGCGGCGCCTCCTACGCCACGCTGGACAAGGTCACCTGGCTCCAAGACGCAGCCAACGATCCCGACCAGCCCGAGCATGTCCGCCGCCAGGCCGAACTGGAGCTGGAGAAGATCGAGCAGGGCGCGCCCGTGCATCCGGCATGGCAGCGCGTCCGCGACCTCACCACCACCTCCACCTCCCGCTCAGAGAACGCCGCGCGCCTGGCCGAAGAAGCACTCGCCAAGATCCGGGCCGAACAGCGCGCCGCGGGCAAACACCGTCCAGCCTCGTCGCGGCCGAAGGCACCCGTCGTTGAGGATCAGGAGGCGTGGCCGCCTCGCACCTTCGTCCACACCTGGCAGTCCTTCACTCCCGGCTGGTGGGACCACTTCGACGTCGCCGTCCTTGCCGACAAGCTCACCCGCACCGAAATCGACGAGTTCTTCACCTTCGTCGATCAGGCAACGGCCTTCGCCGACCAGATCCGCACCGCCCTCACCGGCCCCGCAGATGCCGAACAGCGGCCCAGGCTCACGGCCATCTGACGGCTCGGGGGCGCCCGGCGCACCTGCCGGTCATGAAGACTCCTGCTGACGCGCGAGCCCGCCGCCGACTCATCGCCCTCATCGCCACCGGCACAGCACTCGTGGTGCTGGTGGCGTTCGGCGCCTACGGACTCCTCACCGGCCCCACCCAGACCCCGACGGAGAACACGGCCCCGACACCAGCAGCACCGGCCTCCCCGGTGCCATCGCCTGGCTTCTCACCGACCCCCGCACGGCCGGTGGTGCCGCCAGTGCACGCCAGCCGGGACCCGGAGACCTTCGCGGGCAATGTCGCCCACGCCCTGTTCACGTGGGACACCACCACCGGGCTCATGCCCCTGGACTACACCGCCGCCCTCCTGAACGTCGGCGATCCCACCGGGACCGAGCAGGCAGGACTCGCAGCCGACATTGCCACCTACCTGCCCACCCGAGAGGCCTGGGCCACGCTGCGCCCCTACGCCACCACCCAGACCCTCACCATCGACTCGATCCGGGTCCCGGACTCGTGGGCGCAGGCCATCCAGCAGGCGCACCCCGGCCAGCTCCCCGAAGGCGCCACCGCCTACACGATCCACGGCACCCGGCACCGCGACGGCACCTGGAACGGGAAACCGACCTCGGCCGAACGGGACGTCGCGTTCACCGTGTTCATCGCCTGCCCTCCCGGTAAGGACTGCTACCTGCTGCGCCTGTCCGGGCTCGACAACCCCCTGAACTGAAAAGGGGCCACGTCATGTTGAAGAAGCTCGCCATTCTCGCCGCCGCCCTCATGTTCCTCGGGCCCGCCCTCGGACTCGTCGGCGTCGCCCTGGTCATGAACCCGGCCGCCAACGCCGCCTGCACCACCACCGGCAGCCCGGGCGTCAGTGTCGGGAACGTCCCGGAATCGCTGGAGGTGACGACCGCGGCCGGGGAGACGTTCACGCTCAACCACCAGCAGCTCACCCACGCCGCGATCATCATCACTGAAGGCTCCGCAATCGACGGCGTCACGCGGGATGGGCTCACGATCGCGCTCATGGCCGCGCTCACCGAGTCCACGCTGCGGATGCTCGCCAACACCGGAACCTACCCCGATTCCGGGGACTACCCGAACGATGGGAACGGCTCCGACCACGACAGTCTCGGCCTGTTCCAGATGCGTCCCCAATCCGGCTGGGGCACCGTCAAGCAGCTCATGGACCCCACCTACCAGGTCAAGGCGTTCTTCGGCGGACCCACAGGCCCCAACTACCCCTCACCCCGCGGCCTGCTCGACATCCCCGGCTGGGAGCAGATGGGCACAGGCGAGGCCGCCCAGGCCGTGGAAGTCTCCGCCTACCCCGACCGGTACGACAACTACGCGCCCGTCGCCGAGAAGATCCTCACCACCCTCACCGCCAGCGGCACCGGCAGCGGACCTGGCGCGAAACCGGTGGTCACGGCTGAGGCTTCGCGGGTCGTCTTTCCACTTCCGGAGGGCACCTGGGTGCAGACCTCGCAGTTCGGCCCGCGGGTCGACCCGATCAACGGGGAATCCCGCATTCACTCCGGCATCGACCTCGCCGCACCGCAGGGCACGCCCATCATGGCCGCGGCCGACGGGACCGTCACCGTCGCCCGCTACACCGAGGCGGGCGGAGGGATCATCGTCATCGAACACCGCATCGACGGCGCCACCCTCGCCACCGCCTACATCCACATGTGGCAGACCGGCATCCACGTCACCCCGGGGCAGAAGGTGACCGCGGGCCAGCACATCGGCGACGTCGGATCGTCCGGGCACTCCACCGGGCCGCACCTGCATTTCGAGGTGCGCCCCGGCGGCTCCGATAGTGAGGCCATCGACCCCGCGCCCTGGCTGAACCAGCACCACACTGCGGACCTGCCCGAAGCCACCGGCGGCACCGACAGCCGCGGCTGCTCGACCTCCACCACGGCGGGCGACCCCGCCGCCTTCCCTGGAGGCAACCCCGACACACTCGTGGACGATCCGACCATCGGAGGGCAGATCACCGCGCGCATGGCCTACGTCATGGCCCAGACGAAGCAGGCCTTCCCCGACACCTCGTGGTCCTGCTACTCACCGCGCACCGGCACCAAGTCCGAGCACCCCCTCGGTCGGGCCTGCGACATCACCTTCGGCAACCCCATCGGGAAGCGCCCCACCCCGGCGCAGCTCGCGGCTGGGTGGGAGGTCACCAACTGGGTCAAAGACCATGCCAAGACGCTCGGCGTCCAATACCTCATCTGGCAGGGAACCATCTGGAACATCGACCGCGACGCCGAGGGCTGGCGCCCCTACAACGGCGGCGGCATGCACGACCCCACCGACATCACCGGCGGCCACTACGACCACCTCCACATCACCGTCAAAGAAGGAGCCCTGCCATGAACGTGTTCCCCAACTTCGACGGCCTGAGCGGCATCGGCGACCTCAAAACCGTCATCGGCGCCGCCCTCACCATCGTCCTGGTCATCGCAGTCCTCATGATCATCATCTCCGCCATCATCTGGGCCATCGCGACAGGAACCGGCAACACCAGCGTCGCCGCCAAAGCCCGCGCAGGAGTCCTCGTCGCCCTGGGCGCAGCAGTCCTCGCCGGGGCCGCAGTCGCCTGGATCAACTGGCTCATCCACCTCGGCCAGCAACTCTGACCGCCACGCCACCGCCCGCCCCAGACCACGTCCGGGGCGGGCCTTCTGCTGCCGGGGGCGGTGGCGCACCTGCTGGTCGACCGCATTTCATCTGCCGCCCCGCGTGGGTGGCCGACCATCCGGGAGTTCCTCATGATCGACCTCGCAACTGTCTTCGCTGCACTGCCCGCATTGGTGCCGCTGGACATCAACATCAGCCCGAACGATTCCGGCCTGCCCGGCATCTCCCAGCTGCGCACCATCGTCGGCGCCGTCATGACCATCGGGCTCATCCTGTCGGTCCTCGCGCTCATCATCTCGGCGATCGTGTGGGGCTTCGGCGCCAACTCCTCCAACCCGCACCTGGCCGGGCGCGGCAAGATCGGCGTCCTCGTCTCCTGCGGTGCGGCGGTGATCTGCGGCGCTGCCGTCACGCTCATCAACTTCTTCTGGAACGTCGGCCAACAGGTCTAGCCCCATCCACCTACTCCTGGGAGGTTTGTGATGGGTGTCTGCGATGTTCCCGTCATCTCATCGGTGTGCGACGCCGCCGGAGAAGCCGCCGCCACCCTCGTCTCAGCACCCTTCGACTGGCTGGCCTCCACCATGGGGCAAGCCGCCGGGTGGCTCATCGAGGCCATGTGGAAAGTCTTCGACTCCACCACCCTCGTCGACGTCACCGCCAAGGGCTACCTGGACGTGTACAACCTGCTCTTCGGCATCGGCGTACTCATCGTCCTGCTGTTCTTCTGCTTCCAACTCATCCTCGGCCTCATCCGCCGAGAACCCTCCGCCCTCGCCCGGGCAGCCCTCGGCGCGGGCAAAGCCATCCTCGGCTCCTTCCTCGTCATCACGCTGACCGCAACCGCCCTGGAGATCGTCGACCAACTGTGCATCGGCATCGTCCAAGCCGGCGGAGAGACCACCGGGACCATGGGGGACAAGATCGCCCTGCTCACCGCGGGCCTCACCGGGATCAACATTGCCGCCCCCGGGGTGGGCGCGATCGTGACGATCTTCCTCGCCGGGCTCATGATCTGCGCCGTCGCCATCGTCTGGTTCAGCCTCCTGATCCGCAAGGCCCTCCTGCTGGTGGCGATCGTCCTGGCACCCGTCGCGTTCGCCGGAGCCGCCTGGGATGTCACCCGCTCCTGGATCGGCAAATGGGCGGCGTTCGTGGTGGCGTTGATCGTCTCCAAGCTCGTCCTCGTCGTCGTGTTCCTCATCGCCATCACCCAGGTCGCCACTCCGATCGAGGCGGACCTGTCGGCGGTGACCGAACCGATCTCGGGGATCGTGCTGCTGTTCATCGCCGCGTTCGCCCCCTACATGGTCTACCGGTTCATCTCCTTCCTCGGCTTCGACCTCTACCACGCGATGGGCACCGAGCAGGAAGCCAAGAACGCCCTCAACCAGCCCATCCCCGTCCCCTCCAAACCGCAATCTGACGGAGTGAAGAAGATCCTCGACGGCGGCGACGGCGACGGCGAAGGCTCGGGTGGCAGTGGTTCTCCGTCGCACACCGGTGGTCCCCCGCCCACGACCTCGGCGCCCGCAACAGGGTCGACCGCGGCCACCACCGAGACCGCCGGGGCCGGAGGTGGCGCCGCGGCCGCGGCAGGACCCGCCGCCGCAGTTATTGTCGCCGCCGAGGTCGTCAAAGACGCAGCCGAAGCCGGGCCCAAACTCGGTCACGAGGTCGCAGGTCAGGCCGAGTCCGCCGCTGACGCCGCCGACCAAACGGGCAGCCCCACGCCACCCGAACATGGCAACCCAGGCGCGCCGCCGCCGTCGGCGCCGCAGCCGAACCCGCCGTCCAGCGATCCCGCACCGCCACCAAGTCCGCCACCAGCTGAGCCGAAGCCGCCCTCCGATCCGCCAGCACCCCAGCCACCCAAGGAGTGACCCGTCATGACGTCAAGTAATGCTCCCGGCACGGAGCTGGTGCCGGTGAAGTTCTCCCGGCTGGCCCGCCGCGGCATCCTCCTTGGCCTGTCCGCCTCACAGCTCGTGACGCTGGGTGTCGGGGTGGTCTCCTTGGTGTGGGCGTTCTACGCAGGCGGCGGCATCCTCATCGCGCTGACCGCACCCATCTGGCTCCTGTCCGCAGCCTTCACCTGGATACCCCTCGCAGGACGGCCCATCGTCGAATGGGTCCCCGTCGGCTTCTGGTGGACGTGGAAAACCACCGGCGGCCAGCTGCTCTACCGCCGCCGCATCGTCACACCGCGCCCCGCGGGCACCCTCGCCCTACCTGGGGACACCGCGCGGCTGCGCGAATACCGCGACCCCATCACCGGGGCCGGTATGATCCACGACCCGACAGCTGCCACACTCACCGCCGTCATCTCCGTCACCCACCCGGCATTCGTCCTCCTGGACCCCGGCGAACAAGAACGACGCGTCACCTCCTGGAGCCGGGTCCTGGCCACCGTATGCCGCTCCGGGCGAGTAGCCATGCTCCAAGTCCTCGAACGCACCCTGCCCGATTCAGGCACGGGCCTCGCCGAATGGTGGTCCACCCACGGCACCCACGACTCATCGTGGGCCTCCACCACCTACAGTGAGCTGATCGACAGGGCCGGGCCCGCAGGCGAACGCCACGCGACCACCTTGTCCCTGTCCCTGGATATGAAGGCTGCCGCCCGGCAGATCCGCACCGCAGGCGGCGGCATCCGCGGCGGTGCCGCCGTCCTCCGCCAAGAAATGAACATCCTCACAGCGGCGCTGCGCTCCGCCGACCTGGCGCCGTCGACGTGGCTGACCTGCGGGCAGATCGCCGTCATCCTGCGCTCCGCCTACGACCCCGCCGTTGCAGCCACCCTGGAACGCCACGGGGAACTCGGCCAGAACCTCGCCACCGCAGGACCCGTCGCAGTCAACGAATCCTGGAACCGGCTCCGCACCGACTCCGCCCACCACGCCGTCCTCTGGATCAGTGAGTGGCCCCGCTCCATGGTCTACCCAGGATTCCTCGCACCCATCCTGCTGTCCACCGGCATCCAACGATCCTTCTCATTGCTGTGCACCCCGATGCGATCGGACCAGGCCGCCCGCGACATTCGCAAGAAGAAGACCGAATACATCTCCGACGCCGCGCAACGCCAGAGGATCGGGCAGATCGAAGACGCGAGCCAGACCGCCGAATACCACGACGTCCTCAAACAAGAAGCCGACCTCACCGCAGGCCACGGCGTCCTGCGCTACACCGGCCTCATCAGCGTCTCAGCCACCACCAGCGACGACCTCGACGCCGCCGTCGCCGCCATCGAACAAGCCGCCATCCAAGCCTCCTGCGAAACCCGGCTCCTCGTCGGCCAGCAAGCCCAGGCTTTCACTGCGGCGGCATTGCCGTTGTGTCGGCTCGTGTAGGGCCAGGCCTAGCTCTACATCCGCAACGTTGTTGGAGTACTGATTGATTTCCCACTGCCGAGCGCTGCCGACATGTAGACACCGCGGATCTGCTCGTGAAGCGCAGCCCTCGACGCGGCAACAAGCCGGTAGCCGAAGTCGGCCTCCATGTACCAGCTCTCGTTGGTGCCAGCCTCAAGTCGATGGGGAAGCGCAGGACCCAGCAGTTCGTTCTGCGGAACGACACTCATGTTCCCACCTCTCGTGCAGAGCGCAATCCGATCCACCGTGACTGGTGCGCGACCATGGTTGGTGACTTGTACTCCGATGATCTCAGGGCCATTGAATCCCTGTTCCCGGAGGCTCTCAAAATTGCGAGGTTCTCCGGATTTCTCAACGGGACCGGTAGCGAGGCCACCACGCCCTTGTACTCCGTGAAGCAGTTTTGCTTTCGGCCGTCCAGCGGATAGGAGCCACTGCGCAATCTGCCAACCAAGCGAGAGCCCTGCGACGAGAAGCGAGATGCTCGCAATGACGAGCGCAATGAAGTCCGAGTCCATGCCTCAAGCGTACGGACGGGCACCGACATTCCGCCGGAACGTCCGGCGCACCTGTCTCCCACACGACCATGAGGGAGGCTGTCATGCCCACGTTCTACGATCCCGGCGCGGACGCCGGGGAAGCATCCGAGGCGCTACGGGGACTGGCGCACGCCACCCGCACCATCGACCACCAGCAGGACATGTACTCGGTGCTCGGTGACCTGCTGTCGGGAGTGAGGTCGCTGCGGCAGGTCCTCGACCAACTCGCATCGGCTCACGCCAGCAGCCGCGAGCTGGCGTTCGACGACTACGGCGACCACGCATCCGGCTCTGCCGACGCTCTGGCCGCCGCGGACGAACTCCACCAGACCGCGACTTTGATCGACCAAGCAGAGGATCGGCTCAACGTCGCGATGTCGGCAGCCGGGCGGATCGCCTGGCACAGCGAACCCGCTACCAAACAAGTGCCGGTGCGTCGCTGGATCTCCGTGGTGTTCCTCCAAGGGCCGGAGGCCGATGAGGTGCTCAACATGATCGACCGCGACGGCCCCGACACCGCCATGGAGCACTTGAAGAACTGGGACTACGGGGACGAGACGACCGACGCGGCAATGGAGAACGGCCATGTCTACGACCTCCCACCCGCAGACATGCTGGATCGGGAAGTCCGAGACGGGGACTACCAGATGACCTACAACCACTCCTTCGGCCACGTCGGCCTCTACCGCCTCCACACCATCGAACCGGGCGACGTTCTCGACGACGAACCCACCCGTCCGGCCATGGCTCATGCTGAAGCGATGAGGGCGGTGCACGACGAGTCGTGGTTCGAGCACCCGGGCGTCACCGCGGTCAAGCAGTCGCGGGGGCTGGGACTGTGACCGCCCGGGAACCTGAGACCCTGCACACCGCCGTCCTCGTCGCACCCGCGAAGGAACGACGGCATCTGCGCAAGCAGCGCCGCAAGGCCGCAGCCCGGCTCCAGGCCGAACAGCGAGCCACCGAACGCGAAGCGGCACGCACGAAAGCCGACGCAGAGCGCGCCGAGCGGAAAGCGACCACGTACCTGCCCGCCGCCGGAGGACCCGGGCCTGCTCAGCTTCGTTCACCCGGACGGTTTCGGCTCCAGCGCCATCAGGACACCTCCGCCACCCTGGCCGGGGCCTACCCCTTCCTCGCAGAGGGCGGACTCGGTTCTGATGGGGTCTTCGTCGGGCAGGACCTCTACTCGGGCGGCAGCTTCGTCTACGACCCGTGGGTGCTCTACGCCCGCGGCGTCATCACCGCACCCAACCTCGTCCTCGCAGGCATCGTCGGCTCCGGGAAATCCTCACTGGCCAAGAGCCTCTACACCCGCTCACTCCCGTTCGGACGGCGAGTGTATGTGCCCGGAGACCCGAAAGGTGAACATACCGCCGTCGCCGAAGCAGTTGGCGGCCGGTCGATCGTCCTCGGCCACGGCCTGTCGACTCGGCTCAACCCGCTGGATGAGGGATACCGGCCCTCCGGGATGGACGATGCCGAGTGGGCGTCCACCATCGCCTCCCGCCGCCGCGACCTCATCGGGGCCCTCGCGGAAACCGTGCTCACCAGGCCCCTGTCGCCGTTGGAGCACACCGCCATCGACACCGCCCTGACCCAGACGGTGCGCGGCAATGATGTGCCGATCCTGCCCATGGTCGTCGACCACATCCTCAAACCCAGCACGTCAGCAGACCCGGACGGGCGACTTGCCGAGGACGGGCGCCTGGTGGGCCATGCCCTGCGCCGCCTGGTCGCAGGCGACCTGGCCGGGCTCTTCGACGGCCCCTCAACCGTCACCTTCGACCCCACGCTACCGATGATCTCCCTCGACCTGTCCCGGGTCGCCGAGAACTCCACGTTGATCTCAGTGCTGATGACCTGTTCCAGCGCATGGATGGAGTCCGCCCTCCTGGACCCGGCCGGTGGGCAACGGTGGTGCATCTACGACGAGGCATGGCGCCTCATGTCCCACCCCGCCCTCTTGAAACGGATGGATGCCCACTGGCGGCTCGCCCGCCACTACGGCATCGCCAACATGCTGATCTTCCACAAACTCACCGACCTGGAAAACGTCGGCGACCAAGGCTCCGCCATGCGATCCCTCGCCAACAGCCTCCTGGCCAATGCGGAGACCCGGATCATCTACCGGCAAGAATCCGACCAGCTCGGCACCACCGCCCGCACCCTCGGCCTGACCGGCACGGAGCAGAAGCTCCTGCCAGGGCTGGGCGTCGGGCAAGGCCTCTGGCGCATCAAAGACCGCTCCTTCGTCTGCCAGCACCAACTCCACCCCCACGAACTCGCGCTCTTCGACACCACGACCCGCATGACCAGCTGACCTCAGGGACGCCCGGTGCACCTGATCGGCATGAGTATTCATCACAGCCACTCCGCCTACCCCGACGAGACGCCGGTCAGCCTGCCGCTGGCCATCATCACGGTCGACACCTACGGGGTCCTTACCGTCAGTTTGGATGGCGCCGAGTATCCGCCGCTCTCGCCGGCCGAGCCGTGGACGAAAGGCCGGTTCGGGGAGCTTCTCGACGTCCTCACCGCGGACCGCACGCGAACCATCCGAGTCGAGATCCAAGAGTCCGACGGCAGCACCTTCACCGACATCATCCGTTCCGCCCGCACCCCACGCTCTGAGCCGACCGATGAGTCGCCCACGCCGCGTCGGGCCCGGCGCCGCCACGCACCAGAAACCATCGAGGTGACCGGGGCCGGGTTCCAGCCAGGCGAAGACGTCGCCGTGGCCCTCGTTCGGAGCACCGCAGAAGCGACCGCGGCCGGGACCGTCCGCGTGACCCTGAATCTTGGAGAACTGCCCACGGGAGGCGCCGACATTGTGCTGGTTGGCACCACCTCGGCACGGGTCGTGACCCGGCGGGTGCCATGAGCACGCAGCGTCAGTCCGGCTCGATGGGTGACGAGCTGACGAACATCCTCATGGTCGGGCTCGCCGCCCTCTTCGGCCTCATCCTCGCCATCCGCGGCGCAGGGTCCGTCGCTGCGTTCGTGACCGGCGCCGAGCAGCCACAGACGGGAATCGCCGGTGGCCTGGCTGTCCTGTTCAATCCCGGCGATCCCGCGGGCGCGCTCCACGCCGACGGACTCAACCCCATCGCCTACTGGATTACCCTGACGCTCATACTCGGCCTCCTCGGAGCCGCAGGAGCCTGGGTGTGGATCAGGTGGCGACGTCACTCCCGCGCGGTCGATGTGGACCCACACCGGTTGGCGGGGACTGCCACCGGCCACGAAGTCACCACAGCTGCCTCCGCGAAGGCACTGGTCCACCGAGCCGGGACACTCCGCCCGTCCCTCAACAGTCCCGAGCCTCATGATGTGGGGTTCCTGCTTGGTCAGTCGAAGGGCAAACAGGTGTGGGCCAGCGTTGAGGACTCCATCCTCCTCATCGGCCCGCCCCGCTCCGGCAAGGGACTGCACATCGTCATCCCCGCGATCCTCGACGCACCCGGTGCCGTGGTCACCACCAGTACCCGGCCCGACAACCTCACCGCCACGCTCCGCGCCCGGCAGAGGATCGGGCCCGTCGCCGTCTTCGACCCCCAGCACTTGGCCGAGGGTGTTCCCGCAGGTCTTCGCTGGTCACCCATCCGCGGCTGCGACGACCCGCTCACCGCCATGATCCGCGCCACCGGGCTCGCCGCCGCCACAGGCCTCGCCGACGGCGGGGTCGACGGAGGCGGATTCTGGGAAGGCAAGACCCGAGTCGCCCTCCAAGCCCTCCTGCATGCGGCCGCATTGGATCACCGCACACCCGCCGAACTGTTCCGCTGGACCCTCGATCCCTCCGCCGCAGCCGATGCCGTCGCCATCCTCACCGGTTCGCCCCATGCTGCGACAGGCTGGGCCGAATCCCTGGAAGCCATGATTGACGCCGACCCGCGCACCCGCGATTCCATCTGGCAAGGCGTCTCCCTGGCGCTGGCCGCCCTGGCCGACCCACGTGTCCTGGACGCCGTCAGTCCCGGGTCTGGTGAGCAGTTCGATCCCGAAGCCTTCATCCGCGACAAAGGCACCCTCTACCTGCTCGCCACCGGGGCCGGGGCAGGCAACAGTGCCGCGCTCGTCGCCGCGTTCGTTGAAGACCTCGTCGAAACCGCCCGGCGTATGGCCGCCCGCAGCCCGGGCGCACGGCTCGACCCGCCACTCCTGCTCGCCCTGGACGAGATCGGCAACTTGGCGCCGCTCCCATCGCTGCCGACTCTGATGGCTGAAGGTGGAGGCACCGGGATCACGACCATGCCCGTTCTCCAATCCCTGGCCCAGGCCAGGGACAAGTGGAGCGAGAACCAGGCCGGGGCCATCTGGGACGCCAGCATCGTCAAGATCATCCTCGGCGGCGCCTCCAACAGTCGCGACCTTCAAGACCTCGCCACCCTCATCGGCGAGCGCGACGAGTACACCGATTCCATCACTCTCGGTGATCACGGCACCCGCTCCAACCAGCGCTCCGTGCGCCGGGTGCCGATCCTGCCACCCGACCGCATCCGCACCCTCCCATTCGGCACCGGCGTCATCCTCCTGCGCTCCACTCCGCCGATCATCACCGACCTGCATCCCTGGCCGAAGCGTAGCGACGCCACCGGGCTCACGCGTGACCGCGCGAGCATCGAAGCCCTCCTGCAACGGCCGCCCAGCGCCGAGTAGCCGAGCCTCCGAGTAGCCGAACGCTGGGAAGCCTCGTGCACCTGCCTGGCACAGCGGTCACCACCGGGTGACCGCACGACTCCAGGAGGTGGCCGTCATGGCTATCCGCACCCATCAGTCCGTGTCCGGCTTTGTTGCGTCCGACCCGCAGCTCACTCACACCGAGCGGGGCGATGCTCGCCTGTACCTCAAGCTCGGCATCGAGCACTACCGCAGGGAGGACGACAACAGCTACACCCAGCTGGAGACCACCTTCCACGACCTCATCGCCTTCCGCGGAGCTGCCGAGCAGGGAGCTGAGCGCCTGGAGAAGGGCGACAACATCATCGCTGACGGCCGTGTGCGCGAATACTCCTACGAACGAAACGGTCAGGTGCGTGAGGGCGAGGAGTTCATCGCCACCCGGATCGGCCATGACCTGGCGCGCACTCGCTATGAGGTGGACCGTAGCCAGCGGTCCCGTCCTTCGCGCGACGCCACTGCCTTTGAGCCGCAGCAGCGGACCGTGTCCTCGGCCGCCCCAGCAATGGGAATGTGAGGCAGCGAGCGATGAATGACGATCTGCGCCACCCAGTACCCGACGACGGACCACTCGATGACGGCGCCATCCCGAACGTCGACATCCCTGAACCTCCGCATCCGATCAACTGGAATCTGTTGACCGCCAACGATCTGGAGCAGGAACTGCTGGAACTCAACCGGTGGGTCGACTGGCTACGCCGCACCTATGGTCTCCCGGCCTCCGTCGTCCCGCCCTACTGGCACCGCCACCCCGAACTGCTCTGGGAACTTTCCGCCCTCCACCTGCACTGGCTGTGCGCCTACGACCCTGACCAGAACGGCTCCGCGCCGCTCGGCTGGCATCGCGACTTTGCCGACGCCCGCCAGAGGCTGCGTGACTGGGTGACCGCGTCCGGCACCCGCCTCGACCGCGACCGACCGACTCGGCAAACGACCTGGCCCGGCGAAGCGTCTGCCGCACACGCCGAGGAGACCGTGATTACTGATCGAGATGCGGACTTCGTTCAGTACGTTCTCGACCAGGTTGAGGCACGACAGAATGCTGAAGACGCGTTCTACGCCTCACTCGATACCGACGCCAGCGAGGCGTGAGCGTCATGGGACGCCGGTACGCGAGGAAGACGGGGCAGCGACCCCAGGAAGAGCGTGACCTCAGCATCCGTGCGGAGTTCAACGATCCGCCCGATCTGGACAAGCTCTGCGAGTTGCTGATCCGAATGTCCCTCCGGCAGCCCGCCCCAAGCTCGCCGAGCCACACGGTACTTCGCACCGAACTGGCCAGTGCGCAGACCCGGCCAACGCCGTAGAATAGGGGCATCCGCCGCGGTGGCGGGTGTTGTGGTCCTAGCGCTCGTGCAAGCGAGGCAACGCAAACATGGCCAACTTGGCCTAGTCCTACAGCCTTCGGGCTCTTCTCACGATCAACACCCACCGCGAAACAGGCCGCGTCGGATCACGGGACCAGTAGTAGCGGAGAAGAGCCATGACATCCGAGCACGCTGACGAAGCAGCCATCGACAGTCTTGTCGCCCCGACCCCATTCGCGGGCGCCATCGCCGTGTCCTACCTGCGTGTCTCCACCAAGGAGCAGGCAGAGAAGGGCGGCAACGCGGAGGGATTCTCGATCCCCGCCCAGCGTGAGGCCAATCAGCGCAAGGCCGATCAGCTGGGCGCCACCATCGTGGAGGAGTTCGTCGACGCGGGCGAGTCCGCTCGCAAGGCCCACCGGCCCGAACTCATGCGGATGATCAAGTACGTCGCCACCCACAAGACGAACTACTGCATCGTCCACAAGGTCGACCGCCTGGCCCGCAACAGGGCTGACGACGTCACCATCCACCTGGCCTTGAAGGACGCAGGCGTCACTCTGGTCTCCGCCACGGAGAACATTGATGAGACCCCTTCGGGCATGCTTCTGCACGGCATCATGTCCTCGATCGCCGAGTTCTACTCCCGCAACCTCGCTACCGAAGTTGTCAAGGGCCTGTCCCAGAAGGCCGCCCAGGGTGGCACGGTCACGAAGGCGCCGATCGGGTACCGCAACGTCGGCATCCGTGACGACATGGGCCGCGAGATCCGCACCGTCGAGGTCGATGAGGAGCGCGCGGGGCTGGTGCGTTGGGCCTTCCAGGTCTTCGCCTCGGGGGACTGGACCACCAGCCAGCTCCACCAGGAATTGGTCGCCCGCGGGCTGACGACGTCGCCGACGCCGCGGCGTCCGTCGAAGCCGATCGCGAAGTCCACAGTGCATCGGATGCTCACGAATCCGTACTATAAGGGAGCCATCGTGTACCAGGGCGTCACCTACCGCGGAGCCCACGATCCGATCGTTCCAGTCGAGGTCTGGGAGCAGGTCCAGATCGTGCTGGGTACCCACAAGTCCGCGGCCGATGCGACCCAGATTCACGACCACTACCTCAAGGGCAGTGTCTTCTGCGGGCAATGCGGCTCCAGGCTCATCGTCTGCAATGCGAAGTCCAGTCAGGGCACCATCTACCCCTACTTCGTGTGCTCCTCCCGCCACGCCGGACGCAACAACTGCACCCGCCAGGCCATGCTCATCGAAGACGTCGAGCAACTCATCGAACGCTTCTACACCCACGTGCAGATCCCGTCCGAAACCCGGCAGGCGCTCTCAGAGATGATCCACGCCAAGTTCGACCAGATGATGAGCGAAGGTGCCGCCGAGCTGGCCGAACTCGCCACCCGCCGCACCGAACTGGAAGGCGAGCAGACCAAGCTCCTCCAAGCCCACTACGCGGGCGCCATCCCCCTGGACCTGCTCAAACGGGAACAGGACCGCATCAACGCCTCTCTGGAAACCATCGAGTTCCGCATCCAGGCCCACAACGGGGAGTACGCCGAAGCTCGGGCGAACCTCGACGACTCGCTCGTGTTGATGTCCAACATGGCTGATATCTACGCCAACGCCGACGACGCGAATCGGCGCCTGTGCAACCAAGCCCTGTTCACAGCCATCTACATCGACGAGGATAACGACATCCGTGTCGGCTACCGCACCCCATTCGACGGACTGTCCAGCACCGACCTCCAGGCCGACGCCCTGACCTGGGCCGAGCAGGCCCGCACCCAAGTGGAAGCCCACGCTGAAGCTGTCGGGACACACAAAAAGGGCCAGGTTTCAACCCCGACCAAGGGTGGTCCCTTGGTCGAAAGTTCAAACCTGACCCATCTGGGGTGGCTGACGGGGTTTGAACCCGCGACCCCCGCGACCACAACGCGGTGCTCTACCAACTGAGCTACAGCCACCATCGTGCCCTTGCGGGCAACAAGAGATATCTTAGGGGCACAGATCGGAGATTTGCAAACCGGGCTGCTACCACTGGCAGGAATGAGCGGCAGATCACACCTGAGGTAACGATTTCTGTCACGACATCCTTGTCAAAGCTTGAGAACCGCAACGATTGTGTTGCAGGTACCCGGGAACCACCACTTCAGGATGACAGCCGCGGGCTCACGTATGATCATGGATACTGTTGCCCTGGGCCGGCCCCCGTGCCCGCCCGCCTTTCCCAGCCGAACGAGGTCCCACCAGATGCTGAGCGCGAATGTGCACGTTGCTGCCGATAAGTCGGCGCAACTGACCATCGCCGGCACGACGACACAGCATCCCGACCTCGCCTCCGCCCTCAATGCGGCGCGTGGTTTCGGGCGGACCAACGCAGTCTGCATCAGACTCGATATCGTCGAGCCCTCTGGCGCCCAGCACAGTCTGGACATCGACCAGACCGGCGGCCTGACACCATCCGCTCAAGCAGACGCCCCGGCCGCCGCTGCACCGCAGCCGCCGGCCGCACCGGCGGAACCCACTGCAGCCCAGGCTTCAAGCAGGCCCGCCACCCCACCGACTCCCCTGACGGAAACAGACCGGAAGCCGATCGCCCCGGACCCGGCACACGGGGCCCCTGCCCCCACCGCCGGTCCCGCTCCGGCCCCGAGCCCTCCGACCCAGACAAGCGCTGATGCCATAACGGCGGATGGCCAGACAGCCGACCGGGCCCAGCCCTCGGCGAGTACGGAGAAACCCGGCACCCCCGCAGCCCTTGCGGGCACACAGTTCTCCGGCCCGGCCGATCCCCTGCGCCCGCGCGGCAGCCGCCCCAAGTTCGAACGGACCCGGAGTCGGCGCAAGCGCGCCCAGCGAATCGGCGGCCACGCCCTGACCATCCCCGGCATCGTCCTGCTGGTCCTGCTCATCGTCATCGCGATCGCCTATCTGTTCCCGCAGGTGGTGGGCAGCCCCGGCTCGGATGCCGCCGGCACCGAGGGCGTCAGCGCCGGCCAGGGGCAGTATTCCTCTTTGAACGTGGAAACCACCGAGGAGCCCGTGCCCGGCTTCTCGAAGACGTCCAAGTGGTCGGCGGGAACCCAGCGCAAGGCCTCGGCGACCGCCAGTTCGCGCGGCGTACTGATCGTCGAGGGCAAGTCGCTGCGAGTCCTCAACCCCGCCACTGGCAAACAACGCTATTCGACCAGCGTGAAGGACCCGGTCACCTTCGCCGTCGATACCCGCATCGGCAAGCAGAGCGCGCTGGTCTGGCGCACCGGTGACACCGCCTTCGCCCTGTTCGACGGCTCGAATCAACCGGTGAAGTACTCTCTGCCGAAGAAGGCCCGGATCAGCTCCGCGGGCTCCTCGATCATCATCAAGAGCGGAGACGCGCTCTACACCTTCGGCGAGCACACGCTCGACAAGCTGCCCCGACCGGCCATCGGATCCACACCCATGGCCCTGGACGAGAGCTCGCTGATCAGCGCGAAGTTCGCCGGTCCCCTCCAACTGACCGATATCCAGACCGGTCAGAAGACGGATGTGAAACTGGAGCAACCGGCCAAGGACCTACACATCATCCGGTGGATCTCCGCCGGCTACGGCAATGTCGTGACCCTGTGGGGCGATTCCGGCAGCCGCACGAATTCGGGGCACGCGGTCCAGTTGGTCGTCCACAACGCCAAGACCGGCGCCATCAAGTCCACCGTGTCGACCAGCACCGATTCGATCGGCCAGGATGCCAAGTGGATCCGCGGACAGGGACACCAGCTGGCCGTCATCGGCCCCTACCTGTTCGATATGCGTACCGGCCTGCTGGTGCGCGACGGGACCGGCCAGCATGTGGACCTGTCCGACCCCAGGGGTGCACTGACACCTGGCATACTCGGAGGCGAGGCCGTGTTGGTATCCGGCGACACCGCCTGGCGGACCACGACCAACCTGCTGGCCGTGACCGATGACGGGCAGTTGGCAATCGTGCGCCAGGGCAACGGCTCGGTCGTCGCCTACCCCAAGGAATAGAAAATTGCCCGCCGGGTGCTTTGAGGTGAGGGGCACGGCCGGGTACCATGGGCGCAGCTGCCCTTGTCCCCACGCAGATCGGATCGACCTTTGACGGTACGGAACGCGATGCGCCGGCTGGCCTTCGGCACAGTCGCGCTCCTCGTAGGATCCGCGCTGTACGCCACCGTGCCCGCTTCGGCCGATTCGCCGACCGCGAATTCAGCCCCGGAATCGACTGTAACCGCAACTGCGCCCGGCAGCCCGACGGACCCTGCGGAATCGCCGTCCACGGCATCTTCCGCACCCACGACCCCCAGCGCGGAGCCCACCGCGTCCCCGGACCCCTCGGCCTCCGCGACCCCGACCGAGGCCCCACTGCCACAGGAGTGCCAGGGCTCCGGCGATCTGCCCCGGGCCTGCCTGTCCCTGCTCGATCTGATGACCGGCGACTCCGCCTATTCCTTCGAGTTCGCATCCGGATCCACAGGCCAGGTTCCCTCCCCCGCCCAGGCGGCCAAGGCCCTCGACGGCCGAACCATTCCCACGGCCGGCAAGGACGCGAAGGGTAATGCGACCAGCGCCGTGATCGGCATCGAAGACCGTTCGGGCGAGGCCGTGGCCACCTGGAAGGCGCTCCCCCAGCCCGCTGATTCCGTGCGTCCGACTCCCTCGACCGGCCCCACCACGGCACCGTCTCAGCTGCCGGGGATCGTCCCCTACGCCGCCCGGCCATCCACCGGACCGGCGACTCAGAGCCCTTCCGTGGGCGAGGCGATCAATCCGCACACGTTCAAGTTGAGCCTCAGTGGCGGCGTCCTGTCCTATGCCGCCAGGCCCTCCGACTCCGGTGGCTCGGATAGCGATTCGAATGCCGGTGGGGATGCCTCCGGCGGCGATGACGCCGACTCGGACGGTTCCTCCAACGCGGGTTCGGACGGCTCCTCCGACACCGGGGCCGACGGAAGCGCCGACGCTGGGAGTGGCTCCGACGGCGGCGACGCGGATGCCGGTGCAGACGAAGGCTCCGACGGCTCTGCCGAGGACGGCGGCAACGCCGATTCAGGCGGTGCGGCGGACGCGAGTGGTTCCGATCAGGCCGGCGCCGACGACAACGGTGCGGCCAACGGGTCCGGCGAGCCCTCCGAGCATCCGACAGACCCGTCCACCGAGCCGGGTACGGAACCGGGTACCGACCCCGGTGAGAGCAGCACCCCCGAGGACCCCGCCAGCAATCCCGGCGAGGATCCGGCGCCGGCGAATCCGGACGACCCCGCACAGACGGGTGGGGTGCCCGACCCGAACGAGGGAAACGGCAATTCGCATAAGTCGCCCGAGGCATCCAGTGCCCTGCCCGGCGAGGCCGGAGACGAACAGGGAGCTGACCCGGCCAGGGACTATTCCGACCCCGTTCCCCACACAGACGACGAGGGTCCCGATGCCATTCCGGACCCCAACGCTTCGACGGCTCAGCCCGATTCCACCGCGCAGTCCACGCCGGCGCCGAACGCCGGCTCGGCGGCCTCGGCCCCGCGCCTGGTGCTGCCGGTCATCGGTCTACTGGCGTTGGGCGCGCTGGCCCTGCTGCTGGTACTGGTGGTCCTGCGCAAGCAGCGCAACCGGTAGATCCCGCCCTGCACACAAAAATGGCCTGGCATGTGCCAGGCCATTTCGCTGTGTACGCGAGAGGGGACTTGAACCCCTACGTCCGCAGACACTGGAACCTAAATCCAGCGCGTCTACCAATTCCGCCACTCGCGCGAACCATCCCAGATTAGTCCATGAGGACCGAAGGCGTTAAATCGGTGGACCGAGCACGGCAGCGCGAAGCCACACCGGCCCGAGCCACACCGGCTCAGGCCGCGTCGATCCCCAGCTGCTTGCGCACCCGGGCGACGTGACCGGTGGCCTTGACGTTGTACAGGGCGATCTCGACCTTGCCGTCGGCACCCACCACCACGGTGGACCGGATGACGCCCTGAACCACCTTGCCGTAGTTCTTCTTCTCCCCGAACGCGCCCCAGGCGGTCATCATCGACTTGTCCGGATCGGACAGCAGGGGGAAGTTCAGCCCCTCCTTATCGATGAACTTCTGCAGCTTCTCCGGCTTGTCCGGCGAGATCCCCAGCACTTGCACGCCCGCGGCCTGCAGAGCAGAAAGCGAATCGCGGAAATCGCAGGCCTCGGTGGTGCAGCCCGGCGTCATCGCGGCCGGATAGAAATAGACCACCACGCGCTGTCCCGCGTAGTCGTGCAGGCTCACGGACTCGCCCGTGGCATCGGTCAGGGTGAAATCGGGGGCCTCCTGGCCCACTTCCAGACGTGGCATCGGCATCCCTTTCTATGGATTCTCCTGCCTTCACCCTACCCGGCCACCTGTCCCACGACTGCGGCCACGGGATAAGCTTGGGGCAGAAATCCGACATATCCGACTCAACCCCTAAGGACAACCGTGAGCTCGAACGTCTACACCTCCGATGTGACCGTCGATACCGCTTCCAAGGCCCAGCTGGCCGAATCAATCCGCCTGCGCTCGGCACGCCTGTCGGGCAATGTCGACGAGCTGGTCGGCCGGCTGCACCCGAAGACCCTGGCCGCGCAGGCCAAGGCGACCGCCAAGGGCCTCGTCATCAACCCCGACGGCTCACTCAAGACCGAGGTCGCGGCCCTGGGCGGCGGACTGACCTTGGCAGCGGTGGCCGTGACCAGCCTCGTCCTGCTGCGCAAGCGCCGTGGCTGAGGACCCCACGAACCCGGCGGGCGACCCGCAGGCCCCGGCGAACCTGCCCATCCGGATGCTCCACGACCGCGTGCTCGTGGCCCCCGATGCCGAACTCGGCGAGCGCAAGTCCTCCGCCGGCATCGTCATCCCCGCCACCGCGGCCGTGGGCAAGCGCCTGGCCTGGGGCGTGGTGGCGGCGGTCGGACCGCATGTGCACCAGGTGAAGCTGGGCGACAAGATCCTGTTCGACCCCGAGGACCGGTCCGAGGTGGAGCTCGAGGCCACCGCCTACACCCTGCTGCGCGAACGCGATGTGCACGCGGTGTCGGAACCGGAGACGGAAACGATCACGGGGATGTACCTGTAGGACGCCCGTAGGACGCCCGCCCGGACTCGGAAGCGGCAGATAAAGCCCCGGCGTGTGTATTACACCACAAACGGCAGGATTTGCCGCTTTTGATTTTGCACCAGACCTCCGGGTGTGTATATTTATATCCGTTGCGCCTCTAGCTCAATTGGCAGAGCAACTGACTCTTAATCAGTGGGTTCCGGGTTCAAGTCCCGGGGGGCGCACCAGGCAGGTCTTCGGACCCGCCACGCACCTCTAGCTCAATTGGCAGAGCAACTGACTCTTAATCAGTGGGTTCCGGGTTCAAGTCCCGGGGGGTGCACAGGATGTTCCGAACCCGATCGCCGTCGCGATCGGGTTCTTTGCATTCAGCACCCGCCGAAGCCCTCAGCCGTGGTTCAGGTTCGGGATCGTTGCTTTGAGGCAACGATCCCGAACCGGAACCACGACGGACCAGTCCATCGGCCGGCCGCCAGCACTCAACCAGGCAGCGCTCAGCCGCTCAGCCCGCCATTGCTCACCCCAGGGTCGCGGGCCTGTCCCAGGCGTACCCCAGCACGTGCTGGTCGACGAAACCCAGCACCGTCTCGTACCAGACCTGCGCATTGCCGCGGCCCATGATCCAGTGCGCCTCATCGGGGAAGAACAGGAAGCGGTGCTGTGTCTTCCCGGTGGCGTCCAGCGGCGTCCGCGATTTCGTCAGCAGATCGAACCACAGTTCCTGACCCTGGGCGATCGGCACCCGGTAGTCCCGGTTGCCGTGCGTGATGAGCATCGGCACCTCGATCCGCTCGCAGTACCGGTCGGCCGAGTACGTCTCGTACTGCTCACCCATCCCTCGGTCCCAACTCGAATTGTCCGAGGTCCGCGACTTGTGCTTGGCGCTCCACTGCGCGGCGTGGGTGACGATGCACTTGAACCTGTCCCCCGTCTGCCCTGCCACCCAGTTGGCCATATAGCCGCCGTAGGAACCGCCCAGCAGAGCTGTGGCGACCGAGTCTACATCCGGGCGGTCCCAGGCCGCCTGCGCCAGGGCCATGATGTCGGTGAACGGGCTCCCGCCGATCTCCTGCTGGCCACGGTCGATGAAGTCCTGGCCGTACCCGGTGGAGATCGCGGGGTCCGGCAGCAGCACCGCGTATCCGGCGGCCAGGAAGGGGCCCGGATTCCAGCGGAAGGACCAGGCGTTCCACGAACCCCACGGTCCGCCGTGGACGAAGACCAGCAGCGGGTGCGGGCCGGCGCCCTCCGGCAATGCCAGCCAGGCCCTGATCGTGGTCCCGTCGGCCGCCGTCGCCCGGACCTCGTCCAGGGCACCGGGCAGGCGCAGGGCGGTGGCGGGGTTCGGCAGCCGGGTCACGGCACCCGTCGCCGGGTCGATGCGCACGGGCAGCGGCGCCTCGTCCACGGCCGAGGCCGCTGCCACCAGGGACGCCCCGTCGCCTGCCGCGGTCGCCGGCAGAACCTCCAGCCCGGAGAACGAGTGCCGCCCCTCTAGCCCTCCTGCCAGCCGGCGCGGCGCTTCCTCGTCCACCCCGCCGATCCACACGCTGCCGCGCCCGTGATCGTCGCTTGTGGCGACCAGCGTGTGCTCGTCGAGCCACACCGGATCGAACCAGAAATCGTGTGCCGGCCACAGCGGGGCCACAGCTGCCGTTTCCAGGTCCGCGAGCAGCACCTGCGCGCCCAGGCTCTGGTCCGGCGTCCAGCGCGATTCCAGCGTGAGCACGGCGCGGGTGCCAGCGGGTGAGATCTCCCCGGCCTGCACCGCATGGGTCGAGTCCCCGGCCAGCAGTAGCCGCGGCCGTGCGGCACCGGTCAGATCGACCAGGTGGACCTCGGAGGACTGCAGGTCGGTACCGCCGGTGGCCGCGCTGCCGATCGTGCGCTCCACCGTCACGAGCGCGCGGGTTCCGTCCGGGGCGGCCTTCCAGTTCAGCATCCGCCCGTGCGGCATCTGCGGATAGCTCAGCCGCGACACCTCGGGCGCAGCGGGGTCGATGACGGCCAGGACCTGGCGCGCGGGCCCCAGATCGGCGTTCCAGTAACGGGTCGGGAAGCCCTCGTGCATGATCGCAGAGACCTTCGCGTCCTTGCGCTCGGCACTCAGCGCCACGTGCTGCTCCTCGGTGGACGCCCCGGTGTGCAGCGGAACCTCGGCGATCACGGAGTCCCCACGCACCTGCAGTGCGGTGAACCCGCCGGGGTGCACTGCCACGAGCCGGGCCTCGCCCCTGGCGGGCAGGACGAACAAGGCCGGATCGTCCGGCGTCGTGCCATCGGCGCCCTGGCGCTTGGCGGTGAAGTAAACCAGTCCGTCCGCGCCCGCTGCGACGGCTCCGACCGAGGCCGGGGGCCGGACCAGCGCGCGCACGCCGGTCGTCGCGGCGGCATCACCCCTACCGGACGGGGCTGCGGGAGCCGGGGCGGGGTGCTCGATGGTGCCGGCCACGGCCTCGGGGTCGATCTCGACCAGCCGGGTGGCATAGGCGGAACCGGCGGCGTCGAGCCCGGTGACGGTCGCATAGAGGCGGCCGTCGGGGCCGGCGATGAGCCCGCCCAGCCGGTCCGCATCGAGCATCCGGGTCGGGTTCGCGAGCGCTCCGGGCACCGGCGACGTATTCTGTGAGCTATCAGGCATGTGATTCGAATCATCTGACATACTGCGAGCCTATCCCGGAGCACCCACCGCGGCTTTAATTTAGGCTTGAACTATATTTGCGACAGTCCGAAGTCCGAGGAGGAACCATGGCAAACGGCGCATACGTCGAACCCGAATACAAACGCGATATGTCCTACATCACCGACCGGATCGTCACGGCCGACACCGCCGCGGACCTACAGGCCGACCCCGCCGCAGCCTTCGCGGACCCGGAGTCCAGCCACCTCTGGCCCGTCGCGGCCGGCCGCTACCGCCTCGTGGCCGCCCGCGCCTGCCCCTGGGCCAACCGCACCATCATCGTGCGCCGCCTACTGGGCTTGGAGGACGCCATCTCCCTGGGCATGCCGGGGCCCACCCACGACGCGGATTCCTGGACCTTCGATCTGGACCCGGGCGGTCTGGACCCCGTGCTGCGAATCCCCCGCCTCAAGGACGCCTACGAGGCCAGGCAGCAGGGCTATCCGCGCGGCATCACCGTGCCCGCCCTGGTCGAGGTGTCAAGCGGCAAGGTCGTGACCAACGACTTCCCGCAGATCACCGTGGACTTCTCCACCCAATGGCGCGAGTTCCACCGCACCGGCGCCCCCGATCTGCTGCCGGAGGAATCCGCTGCGGAAATGCTCGAGATCAACGACAGGGTGTTCCGCGATGTCAACAACGGGGTCTACCGCTGCGGGTTCTCCGGCTCCCAGGCAGCCTACGAGTCCGCCTATCAGCGCCTGTTCGCGGCCCTGGACTGGCTGGAGGAGCTCCTGGGCGAACGCCGCTATCTGCTGGGCCATCACATCACGGAGGCCGATGTCCGCCTCTTCACCACCCTGGTTCGCTTCGACCCGGTGTACCACGGACACTTCAAGTGCAATCGGCAGAAGCTCAGCGAATTCGACAATCTGTGGGCCTACGCCCGCGATCTGTTCCAGACCCCGGGCTTCGGCGACACGATCGACTTCGTGCAGATCAAACGGCACTATTACATCGTCCACACGGACATCAATCCCACTGGGATCGTGCCGGCCGGACCCGATCTGTCCAATTGGGGCGAGCCCCATGGCCGGCAGGCCCTGGGCGGTTCGCCCTTCGCACCGGGGGCCTCGGCTCCGGGACCCGTGCCGGAGGGCGAACGCGTCGATCCCGCACACAATCCGTTCATCGACCCGGCCACCGGCCTGGTCTCCCTTTAAAAAGTTCCACTACGACCCGAAATGTCGATATATCGGCATTTTCGGCCAAAATCGACAATTCAGGTTGTAGTGGAACTCTCCAGAACAGCGCAGATCGGCTCAGCGGCGGGCGGTGACCACCGTGAAACGCCGGTCGCGGGCCCACTGATCGGCCTGGCCGAATACCCGCGTGATCACAGCGCGGTGGCGCAGCACCGAGTTGAACACGCAGACCAGGGTGCCACCGGGCTTGAGCAGGCGGTGGGCGGATTCGATCATCCGCCGGGCCGGGTCGACGGTGAGCTTGGCCCCGTCGTGGAACGGCGGGTTGAGCAGCACCAGGTCGAAGGACCCGTCGGCCAGATCCGCGCCCGCGTCACTCTGCACGACCCGCGCGGCAACCCCGTTGGCGGCCAGCGTCGCCCTGGTCGATTCCACCGCGAATTCGGAGATATCCACGCCCACGGGTTCCCTGGGGTCCAGCAGCCGGGTGGCCGAGGCCAGCAGCCAGCCATTGCCACAGCCCAGATCCAGCATCCGGTCCTTGCCGCGTTCGGCCAGGTCCGCGCGGTGATCTGCCAGGGCCTGCACCAGCAGAGCCGAACCGGCATCGACCGAGGTCCCGCCGAAGGTGGCGCCGTGCGCCAGGACCGTGAAATCGCCCAGTTCCTCGGTCGGGCTGCGGCGCACCGACGACTGCGGGAACTCGGTGGGCGCCGGCAGTCTGTCGGCGGGCTTGGGATCGGAGCCCACCAGCATGCGCGACTTCGCCACGCCCGGGACCACGTCAACGGTGTCGAAGAACTTCCCGAGTTCGGTGTTCAGGGTCCGGCTCATGTGCTTCTCGCGGCCCACCAACATGAGTTCGAGGGCCACCGGAACCACCAGCTGCAGGTATTCGCGCAGCGCCAGCAGGGCCTTGGGTGCGGTCATCAACACCCGGTAGCGGGTGGGGCCAGCGGCTGCCACGAAGGACTTCAGGTCCTCCACGCTTTCGATCCGATGGGCGTCGACCAGGGGGAAGTCGGAGACTTCGTCCTGGAATACCGACACATCGGTCTTGCCCAATACCTGGGCCACACGGATCAGCGCACCGTCCTCATCGTCGTCGATGACCAGGAAGGGGTGCGATTGCCATTCGGCCTGCCGGGAGCCGGGGCGGCCGGACAGATCCAGCTGTCCGCTGGTCCGGCCGGCCAGGTATTCCTGGGTCAGTCGCGCCTTGGGGTATCCCGCCGGCCATTCCGGGTACGCCCTGCCCATGGCGAAGCTACTGGCTCCGAGGATTTTCGGTTCGGGAAGAAGAGACTGCGGCATACGACCATGGTAATCAGGCCCCCTACCTGGGGAAACCAAGGCAAGGAGCCGCTACGGCATATTGCCAAGCCTTTTGCGATAAAACAGAACGCCCCGGAAGGTACGGGACCCGTAGGGGTTCCGCACCTTCCGGGGCGCGCCGGGCTGCCGGGACTCAGGCGTCCAGCAGCTGCAGCATCAGCTGCGCGGTTTCGGACGGGGTCTTGCCGACCTTGACGCCCGCGGCCTCGAGGGCCTCCTTCTTCGCTGCGGCGGTGCCCGAGGAGCCGGAGACGATGGCGCCGGCGTGGCCCATGGTCTTGCCCTCCGGAGCGGTGAAGCCCGCAACGTAGCCGACGACCGGCTTCGTGACGTTCTCCTTGATGTACGCAGCGGCGCGTTCCTCGGCGTCGCCGCCGATTTCGCCGATCATCACGATGGCCTCGGTCTCAGGATCGTCCTGGAAGGCCTGCAGCGCATCGATGTGCGTGGTGCCGATGACCGGGTCCCCGCCGATGCCGATCGCGGTGGTGAAGCCCAGGTCCTTGAGCTCGTACATCATCTGGTAGGTCAGCGTGCCGGACTTGGAGACCAGGCCCAGCTTGCCCTTCTTGGTGATGGTCGCCGGGATGATGCCGGCCAGGGATGCCTCCGGCGAGATGATGCCGGGGCAGTTCGGGCCGATGATGCGGGTCTTGTTGCCGGCCTTCTGGGCGTACGACCAGATCTGCGCGGAGTCCTGCACCGGGATGCCCTCGGTGATGATGACCAGCAGGCCGATGCCCGCGTCGATGGCCTCGAAGGCGGCGTCCTTGGAGAACGCCGGCGGCACGAAGGCAACCGACACGTCGGCACCCGTGGCCGCCATGGCCTCGGCCACGGAGGCGAACACCGGGAGTTCGACGTCGGCGCCCGTTGCGTCCTTGTGGCTGACGGTCGTGCCGGCCTTGCGGGCGTTGACGCCGCCTACGACCTTGGCACCGGCGGCCAGCATCCGCGCGGTGTGCTTGGAGCCCTCGCCGCCGGTGATGCCCTGGACGATGATTGTGGAATCCTCGTTAAGGAAAATCGACATGTTTTCTTCCTCTTCTCAGGTCTTACTTGGCGGCCAGTTCGGCGGCCTTGTCGGCGCCGCCGTCCATCGTGTCGACCAGGGTGACCAGGGGGTTGTTGGCGTCGGCCAGGATCTTGCGGCCCTCATCGACCGCATTGCCGTCCAGGCGCACGACCAGCGGCTTGGTGGCCGCGTCGCCCAGGATCTCCAGGGCCTTGACGATGCCCTTGGCGACCTCGTCACAGGCGGTGATGCCGCCGAAGACGTTGACGAACACGCTACGCACCTGCTCGTCGCCCAGGATGACGTCCAGCCCGTTGGCCATGACCTCGGCATTGGCGCCGCCGCCGATGTCCAGGAAGTTCGCCGGCTTCACGCCGCCGTGCTTCTCGCCCGCGGAGGCGACGACGTCCAAGGTGGACATGACCAGGCCCGCGCCGTTGCCGATGATGCCGACCTGGCCGTCGAGCTTGACGTAGTTGAGGTCCAGCTTCTTGGCCTTGAGCTCCAGCGGGTTCTCCGCGGAGATGTCGCGCAATTCCTCGTGGTCGGGGTGGCGGAACGCTGCGTTGTCGTCCAGCGACACCTTGCCGTCGAGCGCAACGATGTCACCGGCGCCGGTCTTGACCAGCGGGTTGACCTCGACCAGGGTGGCGTCTTCGCCCACGAAGACGATCCACAGGCTCTGCAGCACAGGGATCAGCTTGGCGACGGTGTCCGCGTCGAAGCCGGCCGTCTCTGCGATTTCCCGGGCCTTGGCCTCGTCGATGCCGTCGATCGGGTCGACCGCCACGCGGGCCAGGGCCTCCGGGCGCTCTACCGCCAGCTGCTCGATCTCCATGCCGCCCTCTTTGGAGCACATGGCCAGGTACGTGCGGTTCGCACGGTCGAGCAGGACCGAGAAGTAGTATTCCTCGGCGATGTCGGCACCTTCGGCGATCATGACCTTGTGGGTCGTGTGGCCCTTGATGTCCATGCCCAGGATGTCCGTGGCGCGCGCCTCGGCCTCCTCCGGGGACTTTGCGACCTTCACGCCGCCGGCCTTGCCACGGCCGCCGATCTTGACCTGGGCCTTGACGACGACAACGCCGCCACCCAGTTCTTCGGCTGCCGACTTCGCTTCGGCGGGGGTGGTGGCGACCTTTCCGCGTAGCACGGGCACGCCGTGCTTTTCGAAGAGGTCGCGGGCCTGATACTCAAAAAGATCCACGTGTCTTCCTTACGTTTAGACGTCGGTGGGTATCACCTACCGGGTAATACTCTAAGCCCTTGGGCGCGCGGGCCAGGAGTCCGGCCCGTGAGCCGGACCACTACATCCCGTAGAATAGTCGGAGTCTCCCTGAAGCTTCATATACGAACATTCGATCAGCAAAGGGATTTCATCAAGATTCTTTGTTGGCAAGTATCTTGATCACAAGATACTATTTCCCCATGGAATCCACGCAGGACGAGGTCGATCGCATTGTCGGATCCTGGCGCCGCGAGGCACCGGGATTGGACGTCACACCCATGGAGGTGCTCTCCCGGGTGTCCCGCCTGGCCCGCCAGCTGGACCTGGCGCGCAAGTCGACCTTCGCCGCCTACGGTCTGGAGCTGTGGGGCTTCGACGTGCTGTCCGCCCTGCGTCGTTCCGGTTCCCCCTATGAGCTGTCGCCGTCGGCTCTGATCGGCGAGATGATGGTGACGTCGGGGACCATGACCAACCGGATCGACCGGCTGGTCTCCCTGGGCCTGGTCGAACGCCGCCGCTCCCCCCATGATCGACGCGGGGTCCTGGTGCGCCTGACGCCGGCCGGACTGGAACGCGCCGAACACGCCCTGGCCGATCTACTGGTCCAGGAGACCGCGCTGCTCGACGACCTCACGCCCGCCCAGCAGGCCAAGCTGGCAAGCCTGCTGAAGACCCTGGCCCTGGGCTTCGAACGCCCGGCCGAGGACTGACTCCGCTGGGATCCACCACCTCCGCGGGCACACGCCCCGCGGGCCCCGTAACCGGGCCGGGACCTCGCGGTCGGCGGGCGGATAGACTTGGCCCCGACCCAGCTCCGCACTTCCCCTAGGTTGAAGGTTTCTCATGTTGCGCTCCACCTCGTCGGCACAGACCGGCCGCCTCACCCGGGTGCTGGCCGCCTGCACCCTGGGCCTGTCCATCTGGGCCCTGGCCGGCTGCCAGACCGCCGCGGGCGAACGCCCCAAGGGTCAGCCGACCCCCGTCGTCGACGACACGATCTCGGTCAGCCCCGAACCGGCGCAGACCGTCGCCAAGCCCTCCGGCACCCCGGAGGTGGCCCTGGTCGACACCACCCCGGGCGGGGCGCAGAAGTCCGATCCACTGTGGCAGGCCCTGGCCAAGGCCGCCGAATCCGGGAATCCGGCCTATTTCAAGGTCTATGTCCACGTCGGCAATCCCCCGGCGGCCAAGGGTTCCGTGACACTCACCTCCGATACCCCAGACAGCGTCAGCGTCACCGTCGACGCCGCCGCCGTGCACAAGCAAAAGGCCGCGCAGTTCTACCTGTTGCAGGGCACCTTCGACGTGTCCAAGACCGCGGAATCGGCCTACTCACTCAAGACCAAGAGCACCGATGAGATCAAGGGGCTCAACCCTTCGGGGCCGGCCGCAGCCGAACGCTGCAGCAGCGACGATGCGATCGACCGGATCCAGCAGGCGGCGGACACTCTGGCGGACAATCCCTCCAAGCGCGAGGAACTGCGCCTGCAGTGGGCCGCCTCCCCCGAGGTCTGGTGGGGTATCCAGCTGACCGCCGAGAGCCTGCGGGATTCCAATGGCGATGCCGCGGGCGACTATCTGACCGAGGCCTGCGAACCCTATCTGCCCGACGACGAGGGCGGCGAACAGGGCGAGGACTAGCCGCGCCCGGCACAGCTGCAGGCGATACGGCTAGGGGCGGCACAGCTGCGGGCGACGCCCGGCCCCGCTAGCCCCGCTGTGCCGCTTCGTCCTGGCGGGCCAGTTCCGCCTCGTAATAGCGCACCGTGGCCGGCAGGAAGGTGCCGACGAGCACCAGTGCCGCCGGCACGATGACGATCAGGCCCGCTGCAAGATTGCCCAGCACCCCGGAGAACCCGGTGAGCACCAGTAGCACCTGCCAGGCGGTCGAGGCCGGACGGGCCCAGCGGGCACAGCGGGAGAAGGCCCTGGCCATCGCGGCGATACCGGCGCCCAGGATGATGAACATCACGGCCAGGGCCAGCGTGCTCGCCAGGTTCTGCGCTCCAGTGGCCAACTCCAGGACGATCAGCGCGATGGCGAACACGATCATCTCGGCGGCCTCGAGCAGCAGTCCGGTCAGGGCCAGCCTGGCGGTGCCGGGCAGCCGGCGGCGCACCCGGGCGTCCGCGGCGCGCTTCGCCTGCTTGCCGGCGTGCACCTGGGCCGGCGTTCGAGTGGCAGCCGTCGCCTTCTTCCGCAGTTCGAGCCGGCGGATCCGCTCCGCACGGCTCAGCCCGGGCTCATCGGGGTCCGGCAGACCGGCCGGATCCTGCGGGTCGGACGGCTCCTGCGGGCCGGCGGGATCGGAACTCACAGCTCCACCCGTTCGAACCCGGGGATGACGACGTCCTCGAGCAGCCGCTCCCTCTCGTCCAACGGGGCGAAGGCGGCCGAAAGCGCATTGGCGGTGGCCCATTCGAGGTCGTCGAGGTCCCAGCCGGCGTGATCGACCAGCCCGCGCATCTCGCGGGAGACCGAGGTGGCCGACATCAGGCGGTTGTCCGGATTGATCGTCACCGCATACCCCAGGTCCTTCAGGCCCGTGATCGGGTGCGACGAGATGGACCGAGCGGCACCGGTCTGCACATTGGACCGCGGGCAGACCTCCAACGGAATCTGCTGGTCGAGCACCCAGGCGGCCAGCCGGCCCAGGGAGCCCTGGCCGTCGACGACGTCCATGTCCTCGACGATGCGCACCCCGTGGCCGATCCGCTGGGCGTGGCAGGCGGTGATGGCCGAGTGCAGGCTGTCGAGGCCCGCGGCCTCACCGGCGTGGATCGTCACCGGCATGCACTCGGAGTGGAGGTAGTCGAAGGCGCGCCGGTGGTCCGCCGGCGGGAAGCCGTCCTCGGGCCCGGCTATGTCGAACCCGGCCACCCCGGTGTCGCGGTGGCGCACGGCCAGTTCCGCGATCGCCAGGGAATTGTCGTTCTGGCGCAGCGCGGTGAGGACCTGGACGGTGTTGAGCACACGGCCGGCCTCGGCCACGATCGCCTCTCCCTCGTCCAGGCCCCGTTCCACGGCGGCCACAGCGGCGTCCAGGTCCAGGCCCGCGCGCAGGTGCTGTTCGGGTGCCCACCGGACCTCGGCATAGCAGCAGCCGTCCGCGGCGGCGTCGATGACGTATTCGCGGGCCACCCGGGTCAGCGCATCGGCCGTCTGCATGACCGCCACCGTGTGTTCGAAGGTCTGCAGGTACTTCACCAAGTCGCCGGAGTCTGCCGTCTTGCGGAACCACTGGCCCAGTGCGGGCGCATCCGCGGTGGGCAGTTCGTGGTCCACCGCCGCGGCCAGTTCGATGATGGTCTGCGGTCGCAGGGCCCCATCCAGGTGGTCGTGCAGCGACACCTTGGGCAGGGCCAGGATCGGGTCGTGCGCGTCTACGCCGGACGGCGCGGGAAATAGCTCGGTATCCACATCCCCAACTCTAGCCGCCTCGGCCCGCTCAGCCGCCCAGGTGGGCCAGGGCGATCGCCGTATAGACCCGGACGGCCACGGGAAGGGCCGCCTCGTCGACCAGGTAGTCGCCCTGGTGGATGTCGAAGGTGTGCCCGCCGGGGGTGCGCGTGCCCAGGCGGATCAGCGCGCCGGGGCAGTGCGTGAGGTACCACGCGAAGTCCTCCCCGCCCATGGACTGCGGGGTCAACTGCACGCTGGACGAGCCCAGTTCGGCGCGGATCGCGGCCTCGGCCACGGTCACCTCGTCCTCGGTGTTGACGGTGGGGGGCGAACCGCGGCGGTGCTCCAGGTGGACGGTGACGCCGTAGGGCCCGGCGATCCGTTCGACCAGCTCGGGCAGGACCTCGGCGACCTGGTTCCAGCCGTCCACGTCCAGGGCCCGCAGGGTGCCGTTGAGGGTGCCCTCGTCCGGGATCGCGTTCGGCGCGTGGCCGGCTTCGATATGGCCCCACACCAGGGAGATCGCATGGCGCGGGTCGATCAGCCGCGACAGGGTCGAGGGCAGGTCGGTGACCAGTTTGCCCAGTGCGTAGACCAGGTCCTCGGTCAGATGCGGGCGCGAGGTGTGGCCCCCGCGGCCATTCAACCGGATGTTGACGGTGTCACCGGCGGCCGTGATCGGGCCGATCCGCGAGCCGACCTTGCCCACGTCGACATTGGGGTCGCAGTGCAGGGCATAGCAGCAGGGCACATCGTCCAGAACGCCCTGTTCGATCACCCGCATCGCACCCGAGGGAGTGACCTCCTCGGCCGGCTGGAAGATCAGGCGCACCCGCCCGCCCAGGCCGCCGGGCCGGCTCCGCTCGATGCGATCCAGCACCAGGGCAGTGCCCAGCAGACTGGTCAGATGGACGTCGTGGCCGCAGGCGTGGGTCACGCCGGGGGTGGTCGAGGCGAAGGGCGTCCCGGTCAGATCGTCCAGCGGCAGCGCGTCGATATCGGCGCGCAGTGCCACCTTGAGTTCGCCGGTTCCCACCTCGACCACGGCGCCGGTGGGCTCGAGCCGACGCGGGGACAGCCCGGCGGCCTCGAGCCGGGCGACGATCGCGTCCGTCGTGGCGAATTCCTGAAAGGACAGTTCCGGATGGGCGTGGACGTTGCGGCGGAACTCCACCAGCTCGTCGAGCAGGGGCGCCAGCTCTTCTTCAATCAATGCGTTCGGTCCTGTGGGGCTATCGGGGGCGGCGGGGCGCACGGGGTGCGCTGGATATTCCGATCCTACGCCGAGGCCGCGCCCGGGTGCCCCGGTGCTGTCACCGGGCGCAACCTCGGCCCGGGGCGCTCGCGCCCGCGAGTTACCGACCCGCCGGGCGGCGGGTCGGAGCGCCACGGCGGCTACAGCACGTCCGGGCGGCCGGTTTCGCGCAGCGTCTCGACGACGCGTTTAACACTCTGCGCGTGCGTGCGCGAGGCGACCAGCAGGGCATCGCCGGTGTCCACGACGACCACGCCCTCGAGGCCGACCACGGCCACCACCTTGGGCTGGTCGGTCATCACGATGCCCGAGGACTCGACCTCGACGACCTGCGCGCCGGTCTGAGAGGAGATGAGTTCGACCTTCGTCTGCTCGCCGGCGATCGGCTGGCGCAGCTTGGCCACCGAGTCGAAATCACCGACGTCGTCCCATCCGAAGTCACCCGGCACCACGATCACGCGGCCGGCCGCGGCGGCCGGCTCGGCCACCACGTAGTCGATCGACTTCTTCTCCAGCCCGGGCCAGACCTCGGCCAGTACCGCCGTGCGCTCCGGGGTGTCCCAGGCATCGGCGATTCGACGCAGGGCCGTGCGCAGGTCCGGCGCGTGTTCGGCGAACAGGTGCAGCAGCGCATCGGCGCGGGCGATGAACATTCCGGCGTTCCAGCGGTACCGCCCGGAATAGGTGTACTTGCGGGCCACGGAGGCGTTGGGCTTCTCCACGAAGGCCTTGGCGCGCCGTGCGGTCGGGGCGCCGGGCAGGTCCAGCACGGGGCCCGTCTGAATGTAGCCGTAGGCCGTCGAGGGGAAGGTGGGCGTGATCCCGATCGTCACGATGTCCCCGGTGGCGGCCGCCGCGACGGCCTGTTCGATCACGTGCTGGAATTCGCAGGCGTTGGTGATCGAGTGGTCGGCGGAGAAGGATCCGACCACCGCTTCGGGGTCGAGGTCGTGGATGAGCATCGCCGCCAGGCCGATCGCGGCCGCCGAGTCCCGGGGCGAGGGCTCGCTGACGACCCGGTCCGCGCGCAGGCCGGGCAGCTGCTCGCGCACCGCGGCCACATGCGCATCCCCGGTGACGACCCAGGTGTGCGCGGGATCGACCAGCGGCTCCACCCGGTCCCAGGTCGCCTGCAGCAGGCTGCGGCCGGTCCCCAGCAGATCGTGGAGGAACTTCGGCGAGGACTGGCGCGAGAGCGGCCACAGGCGCGTGCCCGACCCGCCGGCCGGGATGATGGCATGAAGATTGGCGATCATAAGTCCATCCTTACACACGTGAATACGTAAGATCCCGGAATGCCGCGCGCCCCGGTCCGCCGGGCCCCGGCCCGATACCTCTGCAGGGTGATTTGGACAGCTGAATTCGACGCGTTGTAGAATTACGGCACAGCCCGAGCACGCCCCGGATCACAGCCCTCGCAACACACGCCGACGGGTACACGGGCGGCGTCCGAGCGCATTTAGAGAACTGGTTCGTGCGCTATTTATGGTTTTGAGACGATCCGTCTTAAGAAACCAAGCAAACACCCAGCGTTTTCGCAGTTGGCAGGCGACGCAGATCTCCTTTGGCTCCGCTAACTGGAATGCGCTAAACCCAGGGCGTACCTTCACGGAGTAACCAACCTTTCTGACTCTCCTGGAGGATCCCGTGGCTAAAGCGTCGACGGGCACCCTGTACCGAGGACATGAGGGGATGTGGTCCTGGGTCGCACATCGCGTCACGGGCGTCGGCATCTTCTTCTTCCTGCTGGTCCACGTGCTCGACACTGCACTCGTTCGCGTCTCGCCTGAGGCATACAACGCCGTTATCGGCACCTATAAGACCCCGTTGATGGGTCTGGGCGAAATCGTTCTTGTCGCAGCCATCGCATACCACGCGTTCAACGGCCTGCGCGTCATCATCGTCGACTTCTGGAAGGGCGGCCCCAAGAACCAGAAGAAGCTCTTCTGGATCATGATGGTCGTTTGGCTGATCATCATGATCGGCTTCGTTCCCCGCCAGCTCATCCACACGTTCGGAGGCTGATCCACGTGACGACGACAATTCCGGCACCGCGGACCGAGTACAACCGCCACAAGGCAACCCGCAGCAAGTTCGAGATGTTCGCATGGCTGTTCATGCGCGTCTCCGGCGTGCTGCTGATCGTCCTGATCTTCGGCCACCTCTTCGTCAACCTCTGGATGGGCGAGGGCGTTCACGCCATCGACTTCGGCTTCGTCGGCGGCAAGTGGGCCAATCCGTTCTGGCAGATCTGGGATCTGGCCATGCTGTGGCTGGCCATGCTCCACGGCGCCAACGGTGTGCGCACCATCATCAACGACTATGCGGAACACACCGGCACCCGGAATGCACTGCAGATCATCCTGGTGGTCGCCGCGGCGATCATCCTCATCCTGGGCACGCTCGTGATCTTCACGTTCGATCCGTGCCCCGCCGGTGCCGATCCCAGCCTCGTCGCCAGCTTCTGCAAGGCCTGAGGCCCGGACCAAAGTTTCGCAAGGAGAATAATCACCTATGCAGGTACATGACTACGACGTCGTGATCGTCGGTGCAGGTGGCGCCGGCATGCGTGCGGCCATCGAATCGGGGCAGCGGGCGCGCACGGCGGTTCTGACGAAGCTCTACCCCACGCGTTCGCACACCGGCGCGGCCCAGGGCGGCATGTGCGCCGCGCTGGCCAACGTCGAAGAGGACAACTGGGAATGGCACACCTACGACACCATCAAGGGCGGTGACTACCTGGTCGACCAGGACGCCGCCGAGGTCATGGCCAAAGAGGCCATCGACGCGGTTCTCGACCTGGAGAAGATGGGCCTGCCCTTCAACCGCACCCCTGAGGGCAAGATCGATCAGCGCCGCTTCGGCGGCCACACCCGCGAACACGGCAAGTCGCCCGTGCGCCGCGCCTGCTACGCCGCGGACCGCACCGGTCACATGATTCTGCAGACGCTGTACCAAAACTGCGTCAAGCACGGCGTGGAGTTCTACAACGAGTACTACGTGCTCGACCTGATCATGACCGAGGTCGACGGCGTCAAGCGCCCCGCCGGCGTCGTGTCCTATGAACTGGCCACCGGCGAAGTCCAGATCTTCCGTGCCAAGTCCGTGGTCTTCGCCACCGGCGGCTTCGGCAAGATCTTCAAGACCACCTCGAACGCCCACACCCTGACCGGTGACGGCGTGGGCGTGGTCTACCGCAAGGGCCTGCCCCTGGAGGACATGGAATTCTTCCAGTTCCATCCGACGGGCCTGGCCGGCCTGGGCATTCTGCTGTCCGAGGCCGCCCGCGGTGAGGGCGCCGTGCTGCGCAACTCGGACGGTGAGCGCTTCATGGAGCGCTACGCCCCCACCATCAAGGACCTCGCCCCGCGTGACATCGTGGCCCGGTCCATCGCCAACGAGGTCCGCGAGGGCCGCGGCTGTGGTCCCAACAAGGACTATGTGCTGCTGGACCTGACCCACCTGGAGCCCGCGCACATCGACGCGAAGCTGCCGGACATCACGGAGTTCGCCCGCACCTACCTGGGCGTGGAGCCCTACACGGAGCCCGTCCCCGTGTTCCCCACCGCTCACTACGGTATGGGCGGCATCCCGACCAACATCGGCGCCGAGGTCCTGCAGAACGCCACCGACATCGTCCCCGGCCTCTACGCCGCCGGCGAATGCGCCTGCGTGTCCGTGCACGGCTCGAACCGCCTGGGCACGAACTCGCTGCTGGACATCAACGTGTTCGGCAAGCGCGCCGGCGTGGCCGCAGCGGAATACTCCAAGACCGCCGATATGCCGGAGCTGCCCGAAGGCGCCGCCGACTTCGTCATCGACATGGTCGAATCCATGCGGACGTCCAACGGCACCGAATCGGTCGGCCAGATCCGCCGCGAACTGCAGGAGACCATGGACACCAACGTCCAGGTGTTCCGCACCGACGAATCTCTGCGCACCGCGCTGGCCGACATCGAGGCCCTGCGCGAACGCTACAAGAGCGTCGGCATCCAGGACCGCGGCAAGCGCTACAACCTGGACATGCTCGAGGGCGTCGAACTGGGCTTCCTGCTGCAGATCGCCGAGGTCGTCATCGTTGCAGCCCTGCACCGCAAGGAATCGCGTGGCGGTCACGCCCGCGAGGACTTCCCCAAGCGTGATGACGTCAACTTCCTCAACCACACCATGACCTACCGGGATGAGGATTCCGTGGCCGAAGGGGTACCCGGCATGCGCCTGGGCACCAAGCCCGTCGTCATCACCCGGTACCAGCCGAAGGAGCGTAAGTACTGATGACTGCAAATCCTGAATCCGCGATCGCGGAGCCGGCTTCCAAGATCGAGCTGCCCTCCCACGTCTCCGGTGAGGGCGGCGAGATCCCGTCGTTCGACTGCACCTTCAAGATCGCCCGGTTCGATCCCGAACAGGATTCGGAACCGCACTGGGAAGAGTACAAGGTCACAATGTACGGCACGGACCGCGTGCTGGACGCCCTGCACAAGATCAAGTGGGACATGGACGGTTCGCTGACCTTCCGCCGGTCCTGCGCGCACGGCGTGTGCGGCTCCGATGCCATGCGCATCAACGGCCGCAACCGCCTGGCCTGCAAGACCCTGCTGAAGGACCTGGACACGTCCAAGACCATCACGGTCGAGGCCATCAAGGGCCTGCCGCTGGAAAAGGACCTGATCGTGGACATGGAACCGTTCTTCCAGTCCTACCGCGAGATCATGCCCTTCCTCATCACCTCGGGCCACGAGCCCACGCGTGAGCGGCTGCAGTCGCCCGAGGACCGGGCGATCTTCGACGACACCACGAAGTGCATCCTGTGCGCATCGTGCACCTCGTCGTGCCCCGTGTTCTGGACCGACGGCCAGTACTTCGGTCCGGCCGCCATCGTCAACGCGCACCGTTTCATCTTCGATTCGCGTGACGAGGGCACCGACCTGCGCCTCGAGGTGCTCAACGACAAGGAAGGAGTGTGGCGCTGCCGCACCACCTTCAACTGCACCGAGGCCTGCCCCCGTGGCATCCAGGTGACCAAGGCCATCTCGGAGGTCAAGCAGGCCCTGCTGGCCCGCGCCTTCTGATCGCCTGATCCACCCGTGCCCACAGGCGCGGGTGGCTCCACAAATGCACGTGTGGCCCGAAAACTCATGAGTTTTCGGGCCACATCTGTCTTTGTGGAGCCACTCGGGTGGTTCTCGAGTTGGGTGCCGGCGAGTGGGTTTCGGGGCGCGCCGGGGCGGGTTCGAACGCCCGGACGCCACCCCGTCCTAGACTCGGGGACGTGAGTCTTCCCCCTTACACACAGCGCAGCCATGTCCGCTCCGACCCCGCCGCCGAGGCCCCTGCCGCCACCCGCGGCACCCGCACCTCGAGTAGCGCCGCCTCGGACACCGGCGGACTCTCTGCCCGTGACACGTCGGCCCGCCGCGGCCTGGCCTGGCTGGCCGCGTGCCTGGCGACCGCGATCGTGCTGGTCACCGGTGCCGTCCACGCCCCCGATCCCGCCGAGGCCGCCAAACCTCGCGGTGTGCCATCGGTCGATGCCAGTTCGTACATCATCGGCAGTCTGGACACGGGCAACGTCCTGGCCGCGCGCAATCGCAACGACCAGATGCGTCCGGCTTCGACGCTGAAACTGCTGACCGCGCTGGGCCTGGCCGATTACTACAAGGACAAGAAGACCCGGATCAAGATCAGTAAGGCCACTGCAGGGGTCGAACCGACGAAGATCGGCGTCAAGGCGGGCTACTCCTACACCGCCGACCAGCTGTTCCACGCGATGCTCATCATGAGCGCCAACGACGCCTCCCAGGCCCTGGCCCAGGGTGCGGGCGGCACCAAGAAGGCCATGGCGATCGTCAACGCCAAGGCCAAGCAGATCGGCATGAAGAACACCGTCGCGAAGACCCCCAACGGTCTTGACGCGCCCGGCCAGCACGTCACCGCCAAGGACATGATGGTTCTGGCCAAGCACTTCACGCAGAACAAGTACCTGATGAGCGTGGTGAAGAAGACCTCGTACACCTTCCCGGGCGGGGTCAAGTACAAGACCAAGGGCGGCAAGCAGGTCGTATCCAAGCGCTCGGGCTCGCAGAAGATCTACTCTCACACCAAGATCGCCGGCTTCATCAAGGGTGGGCAGGGCCTGAAGAACGGTTGGACCTCCAAGGCCCTGGGCACCTTCGTGGCCGTGGCCAAGCGCGGTGGCAAGAGCTATGTCGTCGTCATCCTGCATTCATCGGACCAGCCCCGCCGCCCGGCGATCGACATGCTGGACTGGGCCTTCACCCACAGGTCCGCCAGCGTCGGCAAGGTCGACTTCAAGAAGCTCGAGCAGAAGCCCAAACCGAAGCCGAAACCGAAGCCCACCCCCACGCCGTCCAAGGCGCCGACGCTCTCCCCGGGGACCACCGACGACAATGCCGGACCCAACCATCTGACGGGCGGTGTCTCCCAATAATCCGTCCGCCCCGTAGAATCGGCCTGTGTTGCGCAATTCCCTGAACCACTCGCGGCGTCGGACCCTGGAACCGACCCGTCTCCGGTCGGCCCGAGTGGCACTCTGCCTGCTGCTGGCCCTGCTCCTGACGGCCCTCGGCTCGCTCGGATCCGCTCCGGCGCAGGCAGTGCCCAAGCCGGACCCGCAGGCCACGACCAGTGCGAAGCCGGAGGGCAAACGGGATAAGCAGGGCATGTACGTCACCCCCAAGATCGCCGATGGCAGCGCGGCACCGCGGCTGTGGGCCGAGTCCTGGATGGTGGCCTCCCTGGACTCCGGGCAGGTTCTATCGGAGAAGGACCCGGAGAAGAAGCTCTGGCCGGCCTCCGTGCTCAAACTGTTGACCGGCCTGGCGCTGATCGACCAGTTCCCCACCGCAGCCGATCGCGAGAAGAAGTACAAGGCGACCCGCGCCGAGGAGAACGTCGACGGCACCAGGGTGGGCCTGGAGGCCGGGCACAGCTATACGATCGACTCCCTGTTCCACGCCATGCTCATGATGAGCGCCAATGACGCGGCCTACGCCCTGGGTCAGGCGGCCGGCGGGCAGGCCAAGGGTCTGGCACTGCTGAATAAGAAGGCGCGTGCCATCGGGATGACGGGGACCACTGCCAAGACCTTCAACGGGCTCGACGCCAAGGGCCAGGCAATGACCTGCCACGACCTGGTGGTGCTGGCCAAGCACTTCACACAGAACAAGTACCTGATGCAGGTCGCGGGCACCACCAATTACAGGTTCGACACCGGGCTGTCCGACAAACAGAAGAAGACCCAGGCGAAGAAACAGGCCAAGGCGAAGAAAGCAGGCAAGACCTTTACGGGGACCCCCGCGTTCATGGAGGTTTCCAATCACACGAAGATCGCGGGCGTGGTGCCCGGCGGCCTGGGGTTGAAGAACGGCTACACGATCAAGGCCAGGGGCTCATTCGTCGCAGTGGTCAAGCGGGGTGGCAAGACCTTCGTCGCAGCGATCCTCAAAGCCACCGACCAGCCCCGACAGCCGGCGATCGACATGCTCGACTGGGCGTTCAAACAGACCGCGCCCAAACCGGTCGACACCATCGACTTCGAGGCGATCGACCAGTCGGTCGCCAAAGTCGGCCCCATTCCCACGGCCCAGAATCCTGCGGGTGCCGCGGCCCAGAACCCGGCCGACAATCGCGTCTTCGGGGACTCCGCTGCCCTGTGGGGCGGCGGATTGATGTTGGTCATCGTGGTGCTTGGCATCGGCTTCATCGTGGGCAAGCGGATGCGCCGCGCCTCCCGCGCCCGCCATCGCTGAGACCGCGCCGAACCAACCGCCGAACCGCACCCATGACCCGGGCCGCCGCCTCTGAGATCCCCTAGATCCCGGAGATGATCCCGCGTTCGGTCAGTTTCGAGGCCAGGCCCGCGCCATCCGGGGCGTAGACCCAGGGAACGCCCGCGCCGCGGCCCTCGAACTTGGACACACCGCCCACCCAGACCGCCTCCGACGGGGTGAGCTCGCGAATCGCCACGGCGGCGACGTTCTGCGGGTGGTTCTCCGCGAACTCGGCGTAGATCTCCTCGTCGTGCTGCCCGTTGTCGCCCACCAGCAGCCACTTCATATGGGGGAATTCCCGGGCCAGGCGCTCCAGGGAGTTGCGCTTGTGTTCCACCCCGGACCGGAACATCCGGGTGTTCGTGGGGCCCCAGTCCGTCAGCAGCAGGGGGCCGGCGGGATACAGGTTGCGCGACAGGAAGCGCTTGAGCGTGGGTGCGACGTTCCAGGCCCCCGTGGACAGGTAGAACATGGGAGAGTTGGGCCGCATGTAGATGAGCCGATCGTAGAGCACCGACATTCCGGCAACCGCAGACCTGGCGTGTTCGGACAGGATGAAGCTGTTCCAGGCCGCCAGCATGGGCCGCGGCAAGTGGGTGACCATCACAGTGTCGTCCACATCGGAGACGATCCCGAAGCGCTGCTCGGACCCGACGATCGTGGCCGTGGCCGTGTCGATCTTGGAACCCTCGGTCCACATCTGGAAGTCGATGTGGCCGGGCCGGAAGTCACCGGGGATGACCGCGTCGATCACCCCGCCGCGGTCGGAGGTCACCATGTGCTCGACCCCGTTCACGCGGACCCAGGCGGTCTCCTCTGCCAGGGGCACGTTGACGAAGGACCGCCACCCCCTGATCGAGGCCTCGCGGTCAGCAGCCGGCTGCCCGTCCTTGGTCAGCACCATACGGGCCAACACTCGCATCGAGGATTCCGAGCCATAGGAGTCATAGGCGATGACGGTGCGCTGCCAACCCGACTTGTAGGCCCGGCCCCTGGCCCAGGAGTGGAAGCCGTCCTCGACGCGTGCGGCGGTGTGGGCGACCTCGGGTGCCAGATTGCTGGGGCCCGTACCGCGGCGCGCCGTCCGGGGCAGCTTGGGCAGCCGGGGCAGGCTGCGGTTCTGTTTTCCGGACTCGGGCGCGGACCCGCTTCCCCCAACGGCTTCCGTGCCATCCTGTTCGTGCGCACTCATCGCATTCCTCCCCACGGTCCTCCCCTATTGCCGGCGCCGGGCCGGCTTAGAGGAACCCGACCTTGGTGAAGGCGTCGCGCAGGGTGACGTCCGCGATGGCCGCGGCCTTGGCCGCACCGGCGTCCAGGATCCGGGCGAGTTCGCCGCGGTCGGCCAGCAGTTCCGTGGTCCGCTCCCGCACCGGGGTCAGCTTCTCCACCGCCAGATCCGCGAGCGCGACCTTGAGGTGACCGTACATCTTGCCATCGAACTGGGCGACGATGTCGTCGATCGACTCACCCGAGAGCGCCGAGTAGATGCCCAACAGGTTCGACACACCGGGCTTGGCATCACGGTCGAAGGCGATGACGGTGCCATCGTCGGTGACCGCCGACTTGATCTTCTTGGCCACGGACTTCGGTTCGTCCAGGATGTTGATCAGGCCCGCGGGGCTCTTGGCCGATTTGCTCATCTTCGAGGTCGGGTCCTGCAGATCGTAGATCTTCGCGGTGTCCTTGGGGATCCCGGGTTCGGGGATCGTGAAGGTCGTTCCGAAGCGCGTGTTGAAGCGTTCGGCCAGGTTGCGGGTCAGCTCCAGATGCTGGCGCTGGTCCTCGCCCACCGGGACGATGTCGGCCTGGTACAGCAGGATGTCAGCTGCCATCAGCGCCGGATAGGTCAGCAGGCCCAGGGACACGCGTTCGCCCTTGGCCGACTTGTCCTTGAACTGAGTCATTCGCTGGGCCTCCCCCAGCGAAGCGGTGCATTCGAGGATCCAACTCAGCTGCGCGACCTGCGGCACCTGCGACTGGACGAACAGGGTGGAGCGTTCCGGGTCCAGGCCGGCGGCGATGAACTGCGCGGCGGTGATCAGCGTGCGCTCCCGCAGCTGGGCGGGGTCCTGGTCGACGGTGATCGCGTGCATGTTCGCGATGAAGTAGAAAGCGTCGTGGTCCTCCTGGAGGGACACGAACTGCTGCAGGGCGCCGATGTAGTTGCCCAGATGGAGGGAGTCGGAGGTCGCCTGGATACCCGACAGGGACCGGGGGAGCTGAGAGGTTTCACTTACCGTCATGGTCCCATTCTGCCACCTGGAACGGACACGCCCAGAGTCGAGGCCAGACCATGACTCGCCTCACACCCCTGCGTGTTGCTGGTGACTCAGCTGTGTGAACGATTAGAATCAACGGCACACGACGGGCCGCACCATCCCACCAGCGCCCCGTCGCCGCCTTCGCGCGGGCACATATCCCACAAGGACCGACCCGCAGCCTGAACGGGCGCAGACACAACCAAGAACATCGGACGCTGTACGAAGGAGCACAGACCATGTCCGTCAACGTCGAATACGTCAAGACCGACGACGACCACCCACCGGTCGCCGTCATCGAGAAACCCAAATGGACCCCGGGGCGCATCGTCCTGTGGGTCGTCATCGCGCTCATCGCCGCCGTCGGCTGGGTGATGATCGCCTTCGTCCGCGGGGAGAACCTGAGCGCCTCGTGGTTCATCGCCGCCGCGGTCGGCAGCTATCTGATCGCCTACCGCTTCTATGGCAAGTACATCGAGTGGAAGATCTGCCGGCCCGACCCCAAACGCGCGACGCCGGCCGAGGTCAACAACAACGGCCGCGACTTCACCCCGACCGACCGCCGCGTGCTGTTCGGCCACCACTTCGCCGCGATCGCCGGCGCGGGCCCCCTGGTGGGTCCCGTGATGGCCGCACAGATGGGCTACCTGCCCGGCACCCTGTGGATCATCCTGGGCGTCATCGTCGCCGGTGCCGTGCAGGACTACATGGTGCTGTACTTCTCGACCCGCCGCAATGGCCGCTCGCTGGGCCAGATGGCCCGTGACGAGCTGGGCAATGTGGGCGGCATCATCGCCTCGATCGGCATCCTGCTCATCATGATCATCCTGATCGCGGTACTGGGTCTGGTCATGGTCAACGCCCTGGCGGACTCCCCCTGGGGCGTCTTCTCCATCGCGATGACCATCCCGATCGCCCTGTTCATGGGCGTCTACATGCGCTACATCCGCCCCGGCAAGGTGCTGGAGACCTCGATCATCGGCATCGTGCTGTTGCTGGCCGCGATCGCCGGCGGCAGCTGGGTCAACGCGAGCCCGTTCTGGCACGACTTCTTCCTGCTGGACAAGACCACCCTGGTGTGGTGCGTGATGATCTACGGCTTCTTCGCCGCGATCCTGCCCGTGTGGGTCCTGCTGGCCCCGCGCGACTACCTGTCGACGTTCATGAAGGTCGGCACCATCGTGCTGCTGGCCATCGGCATCATCATCGTCAACCCCGTCGTGCAGATGCCCGCCGTCACGGACTTCGCGTTCAACGACAAGGGCCCGGCCTTCGCCGGTGCGCTGTTCCCGTTCCTGTTCATCACGATCGCCTGTGGCGCCCTGTCCGGCTTCCACGCGCTGATCAGTTCGGGTACCACGCCGAAGATGGTGGAGAAGGAATCGCAGATCCGCCTGATCGGCTACGGCGGCATGCTCACCGAGTCCTTCGTGGCGATCATGGCCCTGGTGGCCGCGGTCAGCCTGGACAAGGGCATCTACTTCGCGATGAACGCCGCCGAACCGCTGACCGGGGGCACCCCGCAGACGGCCGCCGACTTCGTCAACAACAACCTCGGCCTGGACCATGTGTCGACCAGCGCACAGGAACTGGACCAGGCGGCCAAGGACGTCGGCGAGAACACCATCATCAGCCGGACCGGCGGCGCGCCCACCCTGGCGATGGGCATGGCGCACATCCTGCACAATGTCATGGGCGGGCCGGCCATGATGAGCTTCTGGTACCACTTCGCCGTGATGTTCGAGGCGCTGTTCATCCTGACCACGATCGACGCCGGTACCCGCGTGTGCCGCTTCATGCTCTCGGACTTCCTGGGCAACTTCATCAAGCCGTTCAAGAACCCCTCGTGGATCCCCGGTGGTCTGATCACCACCGCGATCGTCATCGCGGCCTGGGGCGGCGTGTTGCTGATGGGCGTGACCGATCCCCTGGGCGGCATCAACACGCTGTTCCCGTTGTTCGGTCTGTCCAATCAGCTGTTGGCCGCGATCGCCCTGTCCGTGGTCTGCGCGATCGTGTGCAAGATGGGCAAGGCGAAATATGTGTGGATCCCCGGCATCGCGCTGGTCTGGGACCTGGCCGTGACCATGGCTGCGTCCTGGCAGAAGATCTTCGACTCCCGCCCCACGGTGGGCTACTGGTCGCAGCACTTCACGTACAAGAACGCGCTGGCCGACGGCAAGACGGAACTGGGCACCACCAAGGGCGTCGAGGCGATGGAGGCCGTTGTCCGCAACACCTTCATCCAGGGTTCACTGTCCGTGCTGTTCGCGGTCATCGTGGTGCTGGTCGTGATCGTCACGCTGATCAAGAGCTACCAGGCGATCCGCGCCGGCTCCCTGCCCACCAGTGAGGAGCCCTTCACCCCCACCAAGACCTTCGCCGCCGCCGGCTTCATCGACACCAAAGCGGAGAAGGAACTGCAGGCCCAGTGGGACGAGTACAACGTGGCCCACGGCATCAAGACCCACGACGGGCACGGCGCATGAGCGCCGAGGCCACGCCCGGCTTCCGCTCCCTGCTCGCCCGGGCGTGGGCCCGGGTGGGCCGGGCCGCGGGGTTCGTCCTGTGGTATGCCCGCGAGGTCTCCGGTGAGAACGGCTACAAGCACTACCTGGACGCCTATGTGGCCAGACACGGCTGTTCGCACGGGGCGATGAGCGAACGCGAATACTGGCGGGACAAAACGGACCGCCAGGACCGCGAGCCCCAGGCCCGCTGCTGCTAGAACCCACCCTCCCGCCGACCCGTCAAAAAAGTTCGAACTTCCTCCGGGGATTCGCACTTCTTTGACGGGTCGGCGCAGTTTGGAAGGCCCCAGGGACAATAGAGGCATGCACGCACCGAAGATTCCCCTGTTCCTGGACTGCGACCCCGGCATCGACGACGCCATCGCCCTGGGCTATGTCCTGTGCCGGCCCGACGTCGACCTGGTGGGGGTTGCCGCCAGCGGCGGCAATGTGCCCACGGCCCAGGTCACCGCGAACGCCCTGGGCTGGCTCGCCCTGGCCGGCGACACCTCCACCCCCGTCCACCCGGGCTCGGACCTGCCCCTGGCCCATCTGTCCGGCGAGCGCACAGGCGATCCCGTCTACGCCGATGACACCCACGGCCCCACCGGCGCCGGCTATGCGCAGCTGCCGGAACATTCGGCCCCCAGCCCGGTGTCCGCGGCACAGGCCTGGGTCGATGCGGCACGCGCCCATCCGGGGGAACTGATCGGCGTGGTGATCGGACCCGCGACCAACCTGGCCCTGGCCCTGGACATCGAGCCCGAACTGCCCCGTCTGGTCCGCCGCCTGTTCATCATGGGCGGGGCCTTCAACTACCGCGGCAACACCCACCCGACCACCGAGTGGAACGTCACCTTCGATCCCGAATCCACCGCCCGGGTGATCCGCGAGTTCGGCGCCAAGGCGCCCGTGCTGCCGGTCATCGCGCCGATCGAGGCGACCGAGGCCGTGGTCATGACTCCGCAGCGGCTGAACATGGTGCTGCGCTACGAGCACGGGGCCGGCTGGCACGCCTGGCTCGAGCAGCTGGCGCAGGCGCTGAAGTTCTACTTCGAGTTCCACCAGTGGGACGGCCACGGTTATCTCGCCCACATCCACGATCCCTTCGTGGTGGCAGCGGCACTCGCCTGGGCCCACTCCGCCCCCGCGGCCTCGGCCCCCGCCCCCATCCCCTGGTCGCGCACCGCCACGACTGCCGCCGATGTGGAGCTGACCGGTACACTCACACGTGGCGAAACCGTCGCGGATTGGCTGGGACGTTGGGATAGGCCCGACAACCTGGAGATCATCCGGTCGATCGACTCCGAGTCGTTCATCGCCCATCTTCTGACCACCCTAGGCAAAGGACCCAAGGCATAACCATGTCGACTTCACCCCACCCCCGGCCCACCGATAGCGCATCTGGGCAGGGGCCCGCCGCACCGACGGGTCCCGGAGAAACCACAGAAAACACCTCAGTGAACACCTCGAGCTCCACACCTTCCTCGGCCCGCCGGACCTGGTCGCTCGTGGCCATCGGCCTGGGTGCGGCCGTCATCATCGGCACCTACATCACCGTCCTGCTCACCCAGCCGGCCACCCTGTCCACCGACCTGGGCAGCGCAGCGCTGGGCGTCATGTGCGGCTATCTGCTGGGCGGCGTCCTCATCGCCGCCGGCTCCCTGGCCTTCATCCCCGCGACCACCTTCGCCATGATCCCCGTGGCCATCGCCCTGAACGTGGTGCTCGGCGAGATCGTGGGCAAGCTGCCCATCCCCCTGTATCTGGATTCGATCGGCTCAGTCCTGGTGGGCGTGATGGCCGGCCCCGCCGCCGGCGCGCTGACCGGCATCCTGTCGAACCTCATCTGGGGCCTGACCCTGGGCCCGTCGACCATCGCCTTCACCGCCGGTGCCGCCTTCGCCGGCGCCGCAGCCGGCTGGGCCGCCCGGACCGGGGCCTTCAAACGCATCTGGACCGCCATCATCGCGGGCCTCATCGTCGGTGTGCCGGCCGGGGCGATCGGCGCACCCGTGGCCGCCTACATCTACGGCGGCGGCCTGGGCGTGGGCACCGGCGGGGTCGTCGCGACCCTGCAGGCCGCGGGCCTCGAGGTCGTCAACGCGACCACCATCCAGTCCCTGGCCTCGGACACGATCGACAAGGCGCTTATCTTCCTGCTGGCGTTCCTGGTCCTGCGCTCCCTGCCCCAGCGGATCCTGCGCAAGGCGCCCTACGCCCGCTTCTCCCGGCGGTGACACCCGCTCCCGCGCCCACCCCGCGCCTGCACCCGGCCACCCAGGTCCTGGCCACTCTGTGCGCCCTGTTCCTGGTGTTCGGCGTGTCATCGCCGCTGGTGCCGGCCGCCGTGATCGTGGCGGCGGGCTGCGTGGCGGCCGCGTCCCGCTCCGTGCGCCTGCGCACCTGGGCTGCGACCCTGGCGTTCGTGTCCCTGCCCGTACTGGTGATGACGCTGATCATCCAAGGGCTGTTCTATCCCGGTGAGCGGGTCACGGTGCTGTGGAGCGCCGGGCCCGCGCACATCACGGTCGAGGGCCTGGCCATCGCCGTGCAGTTGTGGCTGCGGGTGGCCGGCACCGTGGCGGTCAGCGCACTGTTCGCCCTGGGCTCGGATTCCGCGCGGCTGTTCGACGCGCTGGTGGCGCTGCGCGTGCCCGTGCGGATCGCGCAGGTCTGCGCTTCCGCCCTGGGCCTGGCCGGGCAGTTGGGCGCGCAGACGCGCGCGCTGTTGGCCGCCCACCGTGCCCGAGGCTGGGACACCTCCCGCCTGCGCGCGCGTCTGACTCTGTTGCCGGGACTCCTGGCCGCGCTGTTCACCGGTGCACTGGTGCAGATGGATCAGCGTCAGGTGACATTGGCCCAGCGTGGGCTGGGGCATGTGTCGGGGCCGGGGGCACGGCGTCCGGGACCATTGCAGGATCATGCCGATTCCCCCGTGCAGCGCGTCTGCCGCTGGGCCATGCCGGTCCTGGTGCTGGTCCTCGTCGTCGCGTCCTCGGCCCATCTGCTGCCCCTGCCCACCGCCACCCGGATTCTGGAGGTCCTCGGTGTCTGAACCATCCACGCCCTCCGGCACAGTGCCGAACGCAGCACCGGGCACAGCGGCCGGCATCGGAATCGTGTTGCGGCCCGGCGAATACCTGGCCGTGCTGGGTCCGCGGGGTGCCGGCCTGTCCACCGTGTGCATGAGCGCCTGCGGGATCGACCCCGAGCCCCACCATGAACCCTCCGCCGGGCAGGGCTTCACCGGTGACCCGGCCCAGGAGGTCGCCCGGCATCCGGCCTGGGAGCTCCCGGTGAGCGTCCCAGCCGGCCAGGCGGCGATGCTCGGCGACGATCCGGAGGCTCAGCTGACCGGGATGACCAGCCTGGTCCGCGACGAGGTCCAGTTGCCCCTGCGCCTGCAAGGTGGGGCCGAGCCGCGCAGGCGCGCCGCGGCCCAGTGCGGATGCCTGGGGATCACGGAGTTGTGGGACCGCCGGCTGGATACCCTGTCCGGTGGGCAGCGCCAGCTGACAGCGCTGGCGGGCCTGCTGACCCTGGAGCCGGTCACCCTGGTGCTCGATCAGCCGTCCCTGTCCCTGGACCGGGTGGGCCGGGCGCGCCTGGCGCGGATCCTGCGTGAACACTGCGTGCGCGGAGGTTCCGTGCTGGTCACCGGGCATCAACACGACGAGGTCACCGCAGCGGCCGACCGCACACTGTTCCTGGAGGCCGGCCGGATCACCGGCGAGGTCTCCGGCCGACCCACCGACGTGTTGCTGGCGGACCACGGGGTCTGGAGCATGCTGGAGGCGGACGTAGCCGGCCCGGCCCAAGCTGCAGACTTCTCCCCCACGGGGCCGCTGGGTCCGAGCGGCAGGGATGCGAACGCTGCACAGGCAGAACCACTTCTCCGCATTGAGGATTTGACCGTTTCACGTGGCACACACACGATCCTCGACCAGGTGGGTCTCAGCCTGGGCGCGGGCCAGGTGCTGGCTCTGGAGGGTCCCAACGGCATCGGCAAGTCGACCCTGCTGCGGGCGCTGGCGGGCATCCTCGATACCGGGGCGCGGGTGTCCGGGCGCATCCTCTTCGGCCCGGAGCACCTCGACCTGGCACAGTTGCCGGCCCATCTACGCGCGGCCCATCTGGCCTGGGTGGGACAGGATCCATCCGCCCAGCTGTCCGCAGCGAGTGTGCGCGCCGAACTGGTCCGCGCCACTCCGCTGCCGCGCCTGCCGCGCAAACAGCGGGCCGAGGCCAGGGCCCGGCGCGTCCAGCAGGCCGAGCAGGTGGCCGAACGGATCGGCCTGGCCGATCAGGTGGACGTCCATCCCCATGATCTGGGCCCGGCGCAGCGCAAGGACCTGGTGATCGGCACGGCGCTGATGCTGGGGGCCAGCATTCTGCTGCTCGACGAACCCACCCTGGGCCGCGATCGGGCCGGGATCATCGCGCTGACCGCTTTGGTCGAGGAGTTCAGCGCAGCGGGCGGGGCCGTCATCCTGACCACCCACGATCATCGATGGGCCGCTACCGTGTCATCGCACCGGGTGGACCTGGGCACGGCTTAGAGCCGGTGGCCTGTGAGAATGGGTCCATGCCCGTTCCCCAGGAGCGCCCGTGAGCGTCACCAGTCCCCTGCACGTGATCATCGCCGTGGTGATCCTGGCCGTCCTGACGACCGTACTGTTGTCCGTCTTCCAGGGCGCGCCCCGCTGGTCCCAGCTGTGGGCTGTGGTGCGCGGGGCGGTTCAGCTGGCACTCATCAGCCTGATCTTGGGCACGGTCATCACCAGTTATGTGTGGATCGCAGCTGCGCTGCTGGTCATGTTCACGGTGGCATGGACGACCGCGACCCGGCGGATCGGTTGGTCGGCCCGTCATGCGGCGGTGATGGGGACGGCGATGGCAGGCGGTGCGCTGACCAGTCTGCTGGTGATCTTCGGCAGTGGCGCGGTGGAGTTCTCCCCGCGGTATCTGCTGGCCTTAGGAGGGATCATCATCGGCGGGTCGATGACGGTGGCGACCCTGTCCGCCCGCGGGTACCGCCAGTCGCTGGCCGACCATTGGGCCGAGGTCGAGGCCTGGCTGGCCCTGGGCGCGACCGAGGCCCAGGCTGTGCGCCGGATCGCGCGGCTGGCTGTGGCGAATGCGCTGGTGCCCAATACCGACCAGGCGAAGACCACGGGACTGGTGACGCTGCCGGGCGCCTTCGTAGGGGCGATCTTCGGTGGCCTGTCACCACTGCAGGCCGGCCAGTTCCAGATTCTGGTCCTGGCCGGCCTGCTGGCAACGGGCAGTATCACCGCGATCACCGTGGTGACGGGGCTGCGACGTCCGCTGCGCCGCCCCGAATAATCGCCTACTGGCGCTTGCGACGGCTGATCACAACGGTCACGGCGCCCACCAGGAGCAGGGCCAGGCCGATGCCCGCAGCTGTCAGTTCGATACCGGTACGCGGCAGTTTACCGCTGTTATCCGAACCGTTGCCGGTCGAATCATCGTCGCCAGTGGAGGCGGCGTCTTCGGCATCCTCGGCGACGTCGGAGGAATCATCCTCCGGCGCGCCTGCACCGGCTGACGGCTCGTCCTCACCGTTCGTCGGTTCATCGGCCCCGGTGGACGGCTCATCCGCGCCTTCGGATGACTCATCCGTGCCCTTGGACGGCTCGTCTGCCGGGTCTGCCCCGTCATCGGTAGCCTCGTCCGTGGCTTCGTCGGAGGGTTCCCCGGCGGGTTCGGTCGTGGGCTCCGGCGACTCAGCGGGAGTGGTCTCCTCGGGCTCCGAGGACTCGGTTTCCTCTGGCTGGCTGGATTCCGTTTCTTCGGGCTCCGCAGACTCCGTGTCGCTCGGTTCGCTGGATTCGGATTCCTCGGGGTCCGAAGATTCTGTCTCCTCAGGCTCAGAGGACTCGGTCTCTTCGGGTTCTGCCGATTCAGTTTCTTCCGGCTCCGACGGTTCAGAGGTCGGCTCGTCCGAAGGCTCGTCAGTCGCTGCAGACTCAGAGGGTTCGGGCGTTTCTTCCTCGGGCCACAGAATCGCCCTCTGCTCAGCGGTGAGGGCAAACGGTGTGCGGTAGAATATTACCGGATTTTCAGCGAAACCGTTTGCTGACTCAAAAACAATTTCGTACTCAACATCTTTAGACAGATCTTCCGGGTACAAAGTGAACGGCACTGCAGATTCAAAGTCCCACCTCGAATCGCTATCATCCTCCTTCTTGGGATATATATATTCCAGCTTAAGATTACCTGCTAAGTATTTCGTTCCCTTAGGTACAAGATATGCAATAATCCAAGGAGGATTTTTGCCAACATTATTTTTTGGAACATTCTTAAAATTCTTAACTGACAACTTCATATCAACCCCGTCCACAGGGTCGACACTTAAAACATCCCAGGAAAACTCGCCCGAAAATGGCTCAACTGGTTCAGTTTCCGTCGGCTCCGGTGTGACAATCACGCCATCTTCACCGGTTATATCGAACGAGAATACATTTGGTGAAACCGGCTGAGCGGTATCACCCGACACGATACTTCCAGAGAGAATCTGCACCGAATGGTGCGTGCCAATCTTCCAGTTCTCAGATATAGGAGTGTCCGTTCGCCCATCCTGTAAATCAGAACTTGTCGCATTCTCATCATTGGGAAGGGGCAAGTCGATCGACCAGTCTCCGGTCTCCTCGTCAGCCTTCACCGCACCCCAAACACTTCCACGGGTCAGCTCGCCAGGACCACCCTTATCAGTGACCTTTCCCGAACTACCCCGCTGCACGTCAAGCTGATCGCCATTGTAATCGATTGCACCAGTCCGCCAGACATTTCCACCGTCAAGCTTGAATGCGACAGAGATGCCGTTCCAGCCCTTGGAATTGGGTTTGGGGTTCAGCCAATTCTTCCCGCTTAGAGTAATCGATGTGCCTTCGACCGCAGTAGCCGGGACATTGATACTGGCCGCCGCAGCCTTCTCATCCGCATAAGCCGGCGACGCAAGACTCGTCACGCCAGATGCCGCCATTGGAGCAGCGACGCCAAGTGCTACGGCAACACCCATCGCGCTCAGACGTTTACCTAAGACTCGGGAAATCCACGATCTTCCCATATATATACCTCCATAGACTAAGACCGGGGATTAATCCCGATCGACAGAGCCAGCGGCCGGGCATCCAACTGGATACCCGGCCACCGGAATAAACTCACACTCAGTTCACGGTGAACTCAGCGCGCACTCCGCGGACGAAATCTCCCGGTGCAATCGAACCCGTCAACAAGTTGACCGTGTGCGTCGAGCCGGTCGCCCAATCAACACCATCGCGGTTGTTCGAACCGTTTGGAATATCGAAGTTGGCGGTCAGAGTGCCATCCGGATTGGCATGCTCCACAAACATGACGTCAGCGGGCAAGGAGTCATTCGTCACCGGATTGGAAAGCGTGCTATTGGGGTAAACCGTATCGCCCCCATCCCACTTCAAAGCCACCCACGACCGTTCGCCAGTGGACGTCTTGAGGCCGGTCGCGGTGACGCGGAGTTTGCCACCCTTCGCAACCGTCGTCTTAACCTTGACGACGGCACTATCCTTCACGCCGTTCAAGGTGCTTTCGCAGTTCGAAACCGTATAACCGTTTTCAACCGTCTGCGATCCGTCAGTTGTTGACGGCCAGCCGCAGTTCTTTCCGAGTTCTTCGCCCAGTGCCGATGCACTGGAAACACCAACGGCAACAGTGCCGCCAATTGCAAGTCCAACCGCCAATGCGGCAGACCCGAAACGCGAGACAAGCTTTGACTTGTTCACTTGGGATTCCCTTCTAGGGTGATGGTTCTGACTGAGCGAATTCATCCTCAGCGCTGACCGAATGATTCGCTCATTCAGCACTCTATCAAGGTTTGCCTACGCTTCATACAGGTATGGGACTAGCCTCATGTGATGTGTAACACATAGTAGGAAGGGCTTCTCCTCGGTTGAGACGAAGCCCTCCAGCGTTCGCGGGTCAGTTCTTCTTGCGGCGGCGCAGGGTCAGCAGAACGGCTGCTCCACCGCCTACCAGCAGCACGATGCCGGCACCCAGTGCGCCCAGTTCGGCACCGGTCTTGGGTAGGCTGCCGCCAGTGTTACCGCCGGCATTCGCCTCGTCAGAGGTGGAGCCGTCATCGGAACCCGCAGAATCCCCATTGGCTCCGGAGCCGTCGCCATTGTCATTCGAGGTGTTGTCGTCCCCGTCGTCACCGCCGGCGACCGAGTCGCCTACCACTTCAAAAGCACCCGAGTACGATTTCGCATCGGTGCCCTTAACCGGCTCATCCGATTTGGGAGTGTAGTTGGGGTCTGAATCCCCCTGCTTCCAGGAGGCTGCGTGCAACGTAGTTGGTCAGGTTCCGGAAGCCGAGGGCGGAGCCTCGGAGGTGCTCGAGTCTTCCGT
>NZ_JANIJZ010000010.1:0-142876 GCF_024580675.1 Brevibacterium sp. 50QC2O2 | reverse complement strand
CCCCACCCCCCCCCCCCCCCCGCCGCTTCACACGGGGTCGTGGAGTGCTCAGAGGTCCAGATCGGCCTCGAAGTTGCCGTCCTCCAGACGATCCTTGACCGTCTTGAGGAAGCGACCGGCGTCTGCGCCGTCAACCAACTCGTGGTTGTACGTCAACGGCAGGTAGACCATATCGCGCAAGGCGATCGTGTACTCGCCGTCGGCGCCCTTGACCGCCACCGGACGCTTGGTGATGGTGCCGGTGCCCAGGATGCCCACCTGCGGCGAATTGATGATCGGCGTGTCGAACTGCGCGCCGAAGCTGCCGATGTTCGTGATGGTGAAGGTGCCACCGGTCAGTTCATCGGGACCGATCTTGTTGTCGCGGGTGCGGGAGGCGACATCGTCGATGGCCTTGGCGATTTCGGCGACGGACAGACCGCCGGCGTTCTTCACGATCGGCACCACCAGACCGCGCGGGGTATCCACGGCGAAGCCGATGTCCTCGTGGTCGAAGTAGGTGATCTGCTTCGAGGCGACATCGTACTGGGCGTTGACCGCCGGGTGGATCTGCAGTGCCTCGGCGACGGCCTTGGCGAAGAACGGCAGGTAGGTCAGCTTCACGCCGTGCTTGGCCTGGAACTGTGCCTTGTGGGCCGCCCGCAGCTTGGAGACCTTGGTCATGTCGACCTCGGTTACCTGAGTGAGCTGCGCCGTGGTCTGCAGCGACTCGCGCATGCGCTTGGCGATCGTCTGCCGGATCCGCGAGGCCTTCTGCGTGGTGCCGCGCAGCTTCTTGGCCTCCTCCGGGATCTCCAGCTGGAAGGGTGCCCGCGGTGCACCGGTTGCAACCGGCGCGGCGGCGGGCGCCCCGGCGACCGACTGGGCCGCTTGGGCCACAGCAAGCACGTCCTGCTTGCGGATACGTCCACCGACTCCGGTACCCGACACGGTCGACAGGTCGACGCCCTTCTCCTTGGCCAGCTTGCGGACCAGAGGGGTGACGTAGGCGGAGACATCCGAGCTGGCCACGGTCTGTGCAATCGAGGGCGCGGGTGCGGCGGCGGGTGCCGGAGCGGGCTCCGGTGCCGGCGTCGGCTCTGCGGCGGCCTGTGGTTCGGGCTCAGGCTCGGGTGCCGGTGCCGGTGCCGGTTCGGGCTCAGGCTCGGGTGCCGGTGCAGCGGGCGCTGCAGCCGGGGCACCGGAGCCGACGAGGGCCAGCGCTCCGCCGACCTCGACTTCGTCATCCTCTTCGGCCAGGTGCTGGAGCACTGTTCCGGCGACGGGGCTGGGAATCTCGGTATCGACTTTGTCCGTCGAGACCTCGAGCAGCGGCTCGTCGACGTCGACGTGTTCGCCGACCTCCTTGAGCCAGCGGGTCACGGTGCCCTCGGTGACCGACTCGCCCAGCGCGGGCATCACGACGGTCTCGGAGTCGCCGGAATCACCGGATGCGGTCGGTGCTGCGGATTCCGCGGCGGCCGGGGCCGGTTCGGGTTCCGGAGCAGGTTCGGGTTCCGGCTCGGCGGCCTGCGGTGCAGCGGCGGCGGGTGCCTCTGAGGCGCCGGTGCCATCGCCGATGACCGCCAGGTCGCCGCCGATCTCGACTTCGTCGTCCTCATCGGCCAGGATCTTCTCGACGACGCCGGCGTACGGGCTGGGAATCTCGGTATCGACCTTGTCCGTCGAGACCTCGAGCAGCGGCTCGTCGACGTCGACGTGTTCGCCGACCTCCTTCAGCCAGCGGGTCACGGTACCTTCGGTGACCGACTCACCGAGGGCCGGCATCTGTACGGTATTTGACATGGTTTACGTCTCCCTCGTGGGTCAGTTGTGGAAGTGGAGCGGCTTACCGGCCAGGGCCAGGAAGGCCTCGCCCAGTGCTTCGTTCTGCGTCGGATGCGCGTGGATGAGCTGCGCTACCTCTTCGGGGTAGGCCTCCCAGTTCACGACGAGCTGTGCCTCGCCGGCCTGCTCGCTGAGGCGCGCGCCGATCCCGGTGACGCCAACGACGGGGCCGTTCTTGACGCGGATCGCCTTGATGAAGCCCGTGGTCTTCAGAATCGCGGACTTGGCATTGCCGCCCAGCGGGAACTTCACGGATTCGATGTTGTCCGCGCCGTACTCCTCCTTGGCCTTCTTCTCGGTCAGGCCGACGGAGAAGATCTCCGGATCGGTGTAGGTCACGCGCGGGATGCCGGATTCCACGGGTACCACCGGGTTGAGGCCGGCGATCTCCTCGGCGACGAACATGCCCTGGGCGAAGGAACGGTGTGCCAGCTGCAGGCCGGGGACGATGTCGCCGACGGCCCAGATGTTGCCCACACCGGTGTGGAACCGGTCGTTCGTGATGACGAAACCGCGGTCCATGGTGATGCCCTGCTCTTCGAAGCCGAACCCCGCGGTCACGGGACCGCGGCCCACGGCTACCAGCAGCACCTCGGCCTCGAGGCTGGTGCCGTCGGCCAGCGTTACGTGCACTCCGTCCGCGTCCTGCTCGACACCGTCGAAGAATACTCCGGTCTTGAAGTTGATCTTGCGCTTCTTGAATGCACGTTCGAGGGCCTTGGAGATGTCCTCGTCCTCATTGGCCGCCAGATGGGGCAGGCCCTCGACGATGGTCACATCCGCGCCGAAGGAGCTCCAGATGCTGGCGAACTCGATGCCGATCACGCCGCCGCCGAGGACGATGGCCGACTTGGGCACGCGGTTGAACTTGAGCGCCTCGGTGCTGGTGAGCACGCGGTCGCGGATCTCGATGCCCAGGGTCTTGGAGGTCGAGCCGGTGGCCAGGACGATATTCGCGCCCTTGACGTCGATCACGCCGTCATCGGTGGTCACCCGCACGGTGTCCTGCGACACGAGCTTGCCCTCACCGGAGATGGTGTCGATGCCGGCGACCTTCACCAGGCCGGACAGGCCCTTGTAATTGCCGTCGATGATGCCCTGTTTGAACTTCAGGACACCGTCCATGTCGATGCCGCCCAGATCGGCCTGGATGCCGAAGGCCGCGGCGTCACGGACGGTGTCTGCGACCTCGGCCGCGTGCAACAGGGCCTTGGTCGGAACGCAGCCACGGTGCAGGCATGTACCGCCCACCTTGTCGCGTTCGATCAGTGCGACCTTCATATCCAGCTGGGCAGCACGCAGTGCTGTCGCGTATCCGCCCGTGCCACCACCCAAGATGACGAGATCGTAGGTGTTGTCGGAATCGCTCACGAATTTCTCCTCTTATAAGAGTTGACTTCGGACCGCCAAGCGCGGTTTGTCACTAGTGTTCCATTCATCGCCGCACCGGTGGGACCCGGGCGCCGTGTTCCGCGCGTGAGATCGGAGGAATGGTTACGTTCCAATGTTATTCTTCTGCGTCCGTCGTACTCAATCCACGAGCCACTTCGATCAGTGTGCGGACGGGCACACCGGTGCCCTCCTTGGGGGTGTATCCCCAGGCGCCGTGGCCGTTGAAGGCGGGACCGGCCACATCGATGTGCGCCCAGGCCTGCTCGGATGTGACGAATTCCCCGAGGAAGACGCCGGCCAGGAGCATGCCCCCGGGGCGTGGTCCGGCGTTCTTGAGGTCGGCGGTGTGGGAGTCGAGGCCCCTGCGCAGTTCCTCGGGCAGTGGCATGGGCCAGACGGGTTCGCCGGCTGCCTGGCCGGCCAGGACGACACGGTTGCGTGCACCCGTGGTTCCCATCACGCCGGAGGTGCGTTCTCCGAGGGCGACGATCTGGGCGCCGGTGAGGGTTGCGACGTCGATGACCAGATCCGGATCCTCCTCCTGCGCGGCCACCAGGCCGTCGGCGAGGACCAGGCGTCCCTCGGCATCGGTGTTCGTCACCTCGACGGTGGTCCCGCCGTACATCTTGAGGACATCAGACGGGCGCTGGGCGGACCCGCCCGGCATGTTCTCGGCCAGTGCCAACCAAGCGGTGACTCGGACCGGTAGCTGGAGATCGGCGATTGCGAACAGGGCCTGACCGACGGCGGCGGCGCCGGCCATATCCGACTTCATCTCCTCCATCGAAGCCGGCGGCTTGAGTGACAGTCCGCCGGAATCGAAGGTGATGCCCTTGCCCACCAGGGCCATGTGCTTGAGTGCCTTCTTGGGGGAGTACTCGAGCTTGACCAGGCGGGGTCCGCGCGGGGACCCCTGACCCACTCCGGTCAGTCCGCCGAAGCCGCGTTCGCGTAGAGCCTTGTCGTCGATCACCGTGACCTTGAGGCGTCGTTCTTTGGCCTGCGTCGCGAATTCCTGGGCCATGGACTCCGGGTACAGATCGGCGGGCGGCTGGTTGACCAGATCGCGGGTGCGGTTGACGGCCTGGGCGATGAGTCCGGCATTGCGGACGGCAGCGCCGTGATCCTCGACCGTCAACATGGTGAGCGCACCGGGTTCGGTGGTGGAGGCGGATTTGTAGGAGTCATAGGTGTAGGCGCCCAGCAGCGCTCCGGTGGCCACCGCCTCGGCAGCGGAATCGTCGGTGGTCGGCAGGGCCAGGGCCACGGAATGTCGCCGCTCGACCGTGCGCAGGGCAGTACCGGCGGCCCGCCGCAGCGCCTCGTGCGCGGCTTCGGAGGTCTCGGCGTCCTCGAGCAGATCGGCGGTGAAGTCACCCAGCCCCACCAGCAGTACGGCGCGGGCCTTGAAACCGGCCGGCGCGGGCAGCATGACGGTGGCCATGCTGGACCCGGTGAAGCCCACTGCCTGTGCCGCGTCGGCCAGGGCCAGGAGCTGGCTTGCCTCGAGGCGGGTTCCCGAACCCTCGGGCCCCGATTCGGTGAATCCGACGACCAGAACGTCGGCGGGGACGTCCTGTGGTCTTGTGGTGTTGGGCGTGAGCGCGCGGAGGGCGTTGGCCATGACGGTCCTTTCCTAGGGCAGTGGTTCCCGGACATCGTATCGTGGGTCTCCTGCGCCGGATCGGAGCGGAGGCCGATATGCTGAAGCGCGTGTATCGCCTTATCTACAATGCCGTCCTCAGACACATCGATGCTGAGCGGATTCATCATCTGAGCTTCTCCGCCCTCAAAGCGATCGACGCGGCGCCCTGCGGTGGTCGTCTCATGGACCTGGCCTTCGGCAACCGGGCCCATCCCGGCTCCCGCGCCACCGTCATGGGGCTGGACTTCCCCAATCGGGTGGGCCTGGCCGCGGGCTTCGACAAAGAGGCAACCGGCGTGCGGGCCATCTCCCGGATGGGCTTCGGCCATGTCGAAGTGGGGACCATCACCGCCGAAGGGCAACCGGGCAATCCGCGTCCGCGCCTGTTCCGACTGCTGTCCAAACACGCGATCCTCAACAGGATGGGGTTCAACAACGCCGGGGCCGTGGCCGTGGCCGGTTGGCTGCGCGAACAGCGGGAACTGTTGGCGGAACTGCCACAGGGAAAGCGGCCGGTGATCGGAGTCAACATCGGCAAGACGAAGGTGGTCCCGGCCGCCGAGGCCGTTGCCGACTACCGTGCCAGCACCAGGGTGCTCGCGCCCCTGGCCGACTACCTTGTCATCAACGTCTCCTCCCCGAATACTCCGGGGCTGCGCGACCTGCAGGCCGTCGAATCCCTGCGGCCGATCATCACGGCGGTGCAGGAAGAGGCCGAGGCGGTCGTACGGGAGCCGCGCTCGACCCTCGGCCATGTGCCGCTCGTGGTGAAGATCGCACCCGACCTGGGCGATGAGGACGTCGAAGATGTCGCTCGGATGTGCGTGGCCGCCGGCGTCGACGGAATCATCTGCACGAATACGACCATCGATCGCGATGTGGTTGATGGTGCTGATCGCGAGTTCGCGCAGTCACAGGCCGGCGGCATCTCCGGTCCGCCGGTCGCCGAACGCTCCTTCGAGGTGCTGCGTCTGGTGCGCCGGACGGTTGGAAGCGCACTGACCATCATCAGCGTCGGCGGAGTGACATCGCCTGCTGACGCACGGGCCCGGCTGGGTGCCGGCGCCGATCTGGTGCAGGGCTATACCGGTCTGATCTACGAGGGTCCGTGGTGGCCGGGACGGCTGGTGCGCGGGTTGGCCCGCTCACGGGCCTGAGGAGAACGAGGGGGCCGGTTCCGAAGAATCGGAACCGGCCCTTCATGACGGCCTCTACCGGCCGGGACGACTCCGGCTATTACTCCGGGTACTGGCGACGTTTGACCTGCGGCTTGGGCATGCGCAGGGGGCGCAGCTGAATGGCGCGCATCACCGCGTACCAGGTGGTGCCGCGCTGGATCTTGTCCTTGCCACCGAACTTGACGGCCATCCGGCCCTTGAGTTGATAGTTCAGGACGAACGAGTCGAGGATCAACAGGGCGAAAAGCGCATAGACGACGATCGTCGCGTAGACCTGGACCGTCTGGTTGGTCAGGAAGCCGATGATGAGGACCACCACGGCCACCGGGATCAGCAGCTCGCCGATCGAGTACCGCGCGTCGATGAAATCACGGACGTAGCGGCGCTGTGGGCCCGCATCGCGGGCCGTGAGGTAGCGTTCGTCTCCGTTCATCAGGCCGAGGCGGGCATCCTCGCGCTGCTTGCGCATCTCCTCCTTCGACGCCTTGTCCGCGGCCTTGCGGTCCTCTGGCACCAGGGGACGGCGGTTGGCCGCCTGCTGCTGGCTGCGCTTGGGCGTGGGGCGGTTCTTCTTCTGCTCCGCGGGGTTCCCCTGTGGAGCGTCCTGCGCCGGCGTTGCGGCAGGTCCGGCGGTCACGCCGGGGACTTCGTCTTGACTCTTCTTATTGCGTCCGAACACGATGCCCATAGTATCGGACTATGACACACAGCGATTTCACGTCCCCTGAACTGACCGCGGACACACTCCACACCGAACTGGGGCGACTCATGCCCGAGGTGATCGAGCGGTGGCGCACCCTGGTCGCCATCCCCTCGATTGCCTGGCCCAGCTATCCGGCGCAGGAATTGCGTCGCAGTGCGGAGCAGGTGGCCGACTTCGCGCGCAGGGTCGGATTCGAGACGGTCGAGGTGCTGACCGCGGCGCGTCCCGACGGCACCGAGGGCTATCCCGCCGTCATCGCGCGCAAGCCCGCTCCGGCGGGAAGACCGACGATCGTGCTCTACGGCCACCACGACGTGCAGCCGGTCGGTGACGAATCCCTCTGGGACACCCCACCGTTCGAACTGACCCAGCGCGGGGACCGCGTGTTCGGTCGAGGCGCTTCGGATGACAAAGCCGGTGTCATGGTTCATCTGACAGCGCTCGAACTGCTGGGTGACCGGTTGGGCGTCGGCGTCACGATGTTCATCGAGGGCGAGGAGGAAGCCGGGTCCCCGAGTTTCTCCGACTTCATCCACCGCTATCGTGACAGGCTGGCCGGCGATGTGATCGTCGTCGCCGACTCCGGCAACTGGGCTCCCGGCGAGCCCGCGCTGACGGCGAGCCTGCGTGGGATGGTCGCCCTGGAATTCACCGTGCGCACGCTGGACCATGCCGTGCATTCGGGAATGTACGGTGGCCTGGTGCCAGACGCCGGCCTCGCACTGACCCGACTGCTGGCATCCTTGCACACGGCGGACGGCTCGGTCGCTGTCGCCGGTCTGGTGTCGAACACCACCGGGGGAGTGGAATACGCAGAGGACGTGCTGCGCGCGGATTCGGGAATTCTGCCCACATCCGAGTTCATCGGCCACGGTCCATTGTCCAGCCGGGTGTGGAATCAGCCCAGCCTGACGGTGATCGGTGTCGACCTGCCCAGCGTCGACCACTCGTCGAACACCCTGCAGCCGGCTGCCAGGGCCAAGGTGTCGATGCGTCTGGCGCCCGGGCAGGATCCTCAGGCGGCTCTGGCGGCTCTCAAAGAACACTTGCGCGCCAATGTGTCCTTCGGCGCACAGGTGGAATTCGGGGCGGCGGAGGCGGGCAGCCCGTGGAGTGCCGATCCGCACGACCCCGTGGTTGAAACGGCCCATGCCGCGCTCAGTGAGGGCTTCGGACACCCCAGTGTCGCCATGGGCCTGGGCGGGTCCATTCCGTTCATCGCGGATCTGCTCGAGGTATTCCCCTCGGCCTCGATCCTGGTCACCGGAGTCGAGGACCCCGATTCGCGGGCGCACAGTGCCAACGAGTCGCAGTATCTTCCCGATCTGCGCAATGCAATCGTCTCCGAGGCTCTGTTGCTGGACAAACTCGCGCGGGGCCGAGCCGAGGGGGAATAACGGGGAAACGCCGTCGGTTACGGTATATGCTCGTCCCAGCAGCGGGGCATCGCTGAGAGTCTGCTAAGGAGAATTATGACCGTCACGACTGAAATGCCGACCCACGAAGTCGAGCTGTCGGCGCCCGCCGCGGGCAAAGTCCGCAGCCTGCTGGAGCAGGAAGGGCGAACGGATCTGCGGCTGCGCGTCGCGGTGCAGCCCGGTGGCTGCTCCGGATTGATCTATCAGCTGTACTTCGACGAGCGACTGCTCGACGGGGATGCGGTACGCGACTTCGACGGGGTCGAGGTCGTCGTGGACAAGATGAGCGTTCCGTACCTCAACGGTTCGACCATCGACTTCGCCGACACCATCGAGAAGCAGGGCTTCACGATCGACAACCCGAATGCCCAGGGCTCCTGCGCCTGTGGCGATTCGTTCCACTGAGCCCCACGGACTCGGGAGGCGAATACATGGACCTGGGGGAGGTCAGCGCGGTTACGCCGGCGTTGACCATCCCCCAGGTCCTTCGTGCTTATCGGACGGGGATGTTCCCGATGGGCCTTGGCGAGAGGGGAGCGGCGCCCTATGGCTGGTGGTCTCCACATATGCGCGGGGTCTTGGAACCAGGACGTCTAAAGATTACAAAAAGTTTGCGGAAATCAGTTCGGCGTTTCTCGTGGAGCTGCGACCTGGATTTCGACGGAGTCATCCGAGGATGTGCCGACCCGCGGCGCGAAGGCGCATGGATCGACGAGGAGATCATCGCGATCTACTCGAGCCTCCACTCCAAGGGCATCGCACATTCGATCGAGGTGTGGGAGGACCAGCGGCTGGTCGGAGGACTATACGGCCTGGCTCTGGGCTCCTTGTTCGCGGGGGAGTCGATGTTTCATCGGGCGACGGACGCCTCGAAGGTGGCCCTGGTTCACCTGGTCGAGCTGCTCGACGGGGTGGCGTCGGGACGGCCGTGGCTGATCGACACTCAGTGGTCTACACCGCATTTAGCGACGCTCGGTGTATCGGAAATCCCCCGGCTCGAATATGAGCGCAGACTGCCCGCCCTGCTCGGCGGCATTCATTCGCAGGGTTTTCTCAAGAACTGAACAGCCCGGTATGAATTTCTACCCCGTGTAGCGGTAAGGTAGACACGACAAAAGTAGTTATTGGTACGTAGGCTCATCGCCCGCTGCGAAACCCACTCGGATTCGCCTCGATCGCGGTTGGTGAACCTGCCGAATCAGTTGTGAAAGGCTGCACGTGGATTCTCCGAATCAGCCAGCACGTGGGAGGGCAGCGACCTGGGCCAAGCGGCTTGGCCTGGTCGGGGTGCTCTCCGGCGCTGTGCTCCTCTCAGGATGTTCCAAGGAGGAACTCAAAATCGGGTTCATGCCCCTCGATTCCGTGGGCGCCACGAACCACACGGAGGCATATACCCATCTGTGGGTCGGCGGCTGGATCGCCGCCCTGCTCGTCGGCCTCGTTACCTGGGGTCTGATGCTCTTCTGCCTCATCGCCTACCGTCGGCGCAAGCACGACCGTGGCCTGCCGGTGCAGATGGGGTACAACATGCCCATCGAAATCTTCTACACGATCGTCCCGATCATCTTGGTCGTCGGATTCTTCGGTCAGACGGTTCACACGCTGAACCAGACGACTGAGGACAAGACCCCCGGCGAACAGAAGATCGAGGTCGTCGGCAAGCAGTGGGCGTGGGACTTCAACTACGTCACGGAGGACGCTTACTACGCCGGTGTCCAGGCGAACCTGGACGGCACGGAGAAGCCCGGTAAGAACGCTCCCACGCTGTACCTGCCGGCCAATACGAACCTCGAGATCGAGCTGCGCTCCCGCGATGTCATCCACTCGTTCTGGGTGCCGGCATTCCTGGAGAAGCGGGACATGATCCCCGGCCAGCCCAATACCCTGCACCTCAAGGCCCTCAAAGAGGGCGAGTACATGGGTAAGTGCGCCGAACTGTGCGGCGAATTCCACTCGGAGATGCTCTTCAACGTGAAGGTCGTGTCGATGGAGGAGTTCAAGGCCCAGACCAAGCAGCTGCGCGATTCCGGTAACAAGGGCCAGCTCGGCGACGACCTGGACCGTACCGAATGGCACAAGAACCCGTACGAGGAGGGTGAGAAGTAATGACGGCGGTTGCCAATGAACCGATTACCGTCGCGGCCGGGCCCAAACAGCCCAAGAGCCTCGGCAAGGTGATCGTCAGCTGGATCACCTCCACTGACCACAAGACCATCGGGTACATGTACCTGATCGCGTCCTTCCTGTTCTTCTGCATCGGCGGCGTGATGGCGCTGCTGATCCGCCTGGAGCTGTTCGAACCGGGCATGCAGATCATCGAGACCAAGGAACAGTACAACCAGCTGTTCACGATGCACGGCACGATCATGCTGCTGATGTTCGCGACGCCATTGTTCTCCGGCTTCGCCAATGTTCTGATGCCGCTGCAGATCGGGGCGCCCGATGTCGCCTTCCCGCGACTGAATGCCTTCGCCTTCTGGCTGTACCTGTTCGGTTCGCTCATCGCCTGCGCGGGCTTCCTGACCCCGCAGGGCGCCGCCGGCTTCGGCTGGACGGCCTACGCCCCGCTGAGTAACACGACGTACACGCCGGGCATCGGCGGACACCTCTGGGTGATGGGCCTGGCCTTCCAGGGCTTCGGTACCATCATGGGCGCGGTGAACTTCATCACCACGATCATCACCCTGCGCGCTCCGGGTATGACCATGTTCCGGATGTCGATCTTCACCTGGAACACCCTGATCACCGGTGTCCTGATCCTGATGGCGTTCCCGCCCCTGGCCGCAGCCCTTCTGGCGCTGGGAGCCGACCGAATATTGGGTGCGCATGTGTTCAGTCCGGAGAACGGCGGGCCCATTCTGTTCCAGCACCTGTTCTGGTTCTTCGGGCACCCGGAGGTCTATGTCATCGCCCTGCCGTTCTTCGGCATCGTTTCCGAGATCTTCCCGGCGTTCTCCCGTAAGCCCGTGTTCGGCTACAAGATGCTGGTTTACGCGACGATCGCGATTGCGGCCCTGTCCGTGACCGTGTGGGCACACCACATGTACGTCACTGGTGCGGTGCTCTTGCCGTTCTTCGCCTTTATGACGATGCTGATCGCGGTGCCGACGGGTGTGAAGATCTTCAACTGGATCTTCACCCTGTGGAAGGGATCGATCACCTTCGAGACCCCGATGCTGTGGTCGTTGGGCTTCCTGGTCAGCTTCGTCTTCGGCGGTCTGACCGGTGTCATCCTGGCCTCTCCTGCGCTGGACCAGCACATGTCCGACAGCTACTTCGTCGTGGCCCACTTCCACTACGTGATCTTCGGTACCGTCGTATTCGCGATGTTCGCGGGCTTCTACTTCTGGTGGCCCAAGTGGACCGGCAAGATGCTGAGCGAGCGCCTGGGCAAGATCCATTTCTGGATCCTGTTCATCGGCTTCCACGCGACCTTCCTGGTGCAGCATTGGCTGGGTGTTATGGGTATGCCGCGGCGTTACGCCGACTACCTGCCGCAGGACGGCTTCACCGTTCTCAACCAGGTGTCGACGATTGGTTCGCTGATTCTGGGCCTGTCGATGATTCCGTTCTTCTTGAACGTCTGGATCACCGCACGCAAGGCACCCAAGGTCACCGTGGACGATCCGTGGGGCTACGGCAGCTCGCTCGAATGGGCGACCTCCTGCCCGCCCCCGCGCCACAACTTCAACTCGCTGCCCCGGATTCGCTCGGAACGCCCCGCGTTCGACGCGAACCACCCGGAGCTACTGGAGCTGGCGGGGCACCCGGCGGATGCCTACTCCCTGCCTGAGAGGAGCACCAAGTGAAGTTCACAGCATGGCTGTTCGGCGCTTCGATCTTCTTCTTCCTGCCGGTCGCCCTGGTCTACGGCATTCTGACGGATTTCAAGGAGCTCGTGGGCTTTCCCGCGATCGCCCTGGTCGGTCTGATGTGCCTGATGATCGGCGGCTATGTGGGCCTGCATCACAGGACCACCGGTGATATCGCCTCGGATAACGAACAGGGCGAGATCGCCGATGAGGCCTACGAGTACGGCTTCTACAGCCCCTGGAGCTGGTGGCCGCTGGTCGTCGCCATCGGCGGCGCCATCACCTTCATGGGTGTTGCGGTCGGCTGGTGGATCGTGCCCTTCGGTGCACTGATCCTCTCGGTCGGTGTGGTCGGTCTGGTCTTCGAGTACGATCGCGGCAAGCACGCTCACTGATCGGATTCCCGGTTCCCGCGCCCCGGTCCTCCATATGATGTGGAGGGGCCGGGGCGCTGTGCATTCAGCGGCTTCCTGCGTGCGGGCCGCGAAGGTGGATGGGCTTCGGAGGTAACCCACCGGGTTCGGTGAGCCACTGGCGGTCCGTGCAGCGGGCGGTGGCGGGTGCCGGGGGCTGTGGGCGCACGGACTCGGGTCACGCGGATATAACGTTCTGACATAGCGAAAGGGGCGGGTGCTCAAACTGAGTTTGAGCACCCGCCCCTTTCGCGGTCCCTCCCGGGGAAGTATGTCCTGACCTGTGGCCTGTTACCGCGGCTAGCGTGCCCTGCGGGCGGCGCGCCGGGCTGCGAGCTCGTCCATGGGCGCCGGTGAGGTGGTCCGGCCTGCAGCGTCCAGGGGACGCTCGCTGGGAAGCTCGGAAAGCTTGCCCTCGACCTCACGCCAAACGCGCCCGACGGCGATGCCGAAGACGCCCTGCCCGCCCTGGATGAGGTCGATGACCTCGTCTGCGGATGTGCACTCGAAAACACTGGCGCCATCACTCATCAGCGTGATCTGGGCGAGTTCCTCGATGCCGTGTTCGCGGAGATGACTAATGGCCACGCGGATCTGGTTGAGTGCAACACCGGTATCGACCAGACGTTTGACTACCTTGAGCACCAATACGTCACGAAAACCGTAGAGACGCTGCGTGCCCGAGCCGTCGGCTTCTTGAATGGAGGGTGCGACGAGGTCGGTACGGGCCCAATAGTCGAGTTGCCGATAGGTGATGCCCACGACTCTGCACACAGTGGGCCCACGGTAGCCGGCCTGCTCGTCGAGGGCGGGTAGATCTTCGTCGAAGAGCAGACCCTGTGCCGCACGTGGCACGGGACTCGGCTCCATCGAATCAAAACTTGAGCGGTTCACACCGACTCCTCCTTACTACCCACCGGGAAGTGAGGTGCCCTCGCACATCTGGTCCGGGTACCGCCCGGCGCGCCGAGGGGCACCCGGGGCTGATAACTGAAACCAATCTATGCTCAAGTCCGGGCGCACTCAAGGATCTGGGCCGGAAGAATTCGGCGTGTCGCGCTCACTGGGAGTCTTTGGCCCTGTTCCGTGATTCGGTTAGCAATCGGGTCTTGACGCTGGAGGCGTAGGAGTCGACGTATTGCTGGCCGGAAAGGCGGAGGATCTCGTACATGATCTCATCGGTGATGGAGCGCAGGAGGAAGCGGTCCTCGCTCATCTCCGTGTACTTGGAGAAGTCGAGTGGTTCGCCGAAGATGATACCCACCCGGCGCAGGCGGGGGATGAGTCTGCCCTGGGGTTGGATCTTGTCGCTTCCGACTATGGCGACGGGGATGACGGGGACCTGGGCTTCGACGACCAGGCGGGCGACACCGGTCCTGCCGCGGTAGAGCTTGCCGTCCGGGCTGCGTGTGCCCTCCGGGTAGATGCCCAGCAGGTTGCCCGAACCCAGAACCTTCAATCCCGCGTTCAAGGAGGCCTCAGAGGCCGAGCCGCCGGAGCGGTCCATGGGTAGCTGATTCGTCGCCAGGAAGAACCAGCGGGTCAAGCGGCCCTTGATCCCGCGGCCGTTGAAATAGTCCTGTTTGGCCAGGTAGACCACCGGACGGGGGGCGACCAGAGGGGTGAAGATCGAATCCATGAACGACAGGTGGTTGCCGGCGAGGATAGCGGGGCCGGAGTCGGGGATGTTCTCGACTCCGCGGACCCAGGGCCGGAAGAGTATCCGCAACAATGGGCCGACAAGAATCCTCTTCAACAACCAGTAGAACACTCAGTACCTCTCAGGGGTCCCCGGCGCCGGGGCACCGCGCTCATCACGATATCGGGCCTGCCGGCAAAGGCGGCCCAGACCCACTATAAACGGTGGGGGCCGTTGTGGTGTGTGCGCCGGTGCCGCGCGAAACGGTCACGGTGCCGCCGGCTGTGTCAGGGGCCCGCGGCACAATGGGGGATATGAGTGGTTCGCAGCGCAAGCAGTTCACCCCTGCATTCGAGCGCCCGGAGGATAAACGGTCGGGCCAGCTGGATCTCCGGTCGCTGGGCACACGATTTACCGATGCCGCCTTCACCGTGGTGGACTTGGAGACAACCGGGACCCTGGGGGCGCGCGACGAGATCACGGAGATCGGTGCGGTACGCGTTCGGGCCAGGCGAGTCGAGGAGGAATTCTCGACGCTCGTGCGTCCTCGTCGGGCCGTGATCAGCCCGTTCGTTCAGAACCTGACCGGGATCTCCAATTCGATGGTCCAGAACGCGCCGTACCTGGACGCGGTTCTACCGGAATTTCTCGAATTCTCCCGCGGCAGCGTATTCGTCGCCCACAATGCGCCCTTCGATATCGGTTTTTTGCGGCGGGCATGCCGCGAGCTGGACTATCCCTGGCCGGAGCCGCTTGTGTTGGACACCGTCAGACTGGCCAGACAGGTGGTGCCACGTCCCGAGGTGCGCAATCACAAGTTGGGGACCCTGGCGGGTTTTTTCGGTACCGAGGTCTCGCCGAGTCACAGGGCGCTCGACGACGCTGCCGCAACCGCCGAGATCCTCTACCACCTGTTCGACCGGTACCACGCCGCAGGGATCGACACACTCGAGGAATTGAAAGCGCTCAAGCCAGTGGGTACCGGGCGCCGGGCGGAGAAACGCCATTTGGCCCATGACGTGCCGGCCCGGCCGGGTGTCTATATGTTCGTCGACGCGGCAGATCGGGTCCTGTATGTCGGGACGAGTCGCAACATGCATGCGCGGGTACAGCAGTACTTCACCGTTTCCGAAACGCGGGGACGGATGGTGGAGATGATCGCAGCCGCCGTTCGGGTGCAGACCATCGTGTGTGATTCGATCATCGAGGCCCAGGTGCGCGAGGTCCGACTGATCGGCGAACTGGCCCCACCATACAATCGGGCATCGAAGCATCCGGACCGACTCACCTGGGTCAGGCTGACCGCGGAGGCCTATCCCCGCCTGTCACTGACCCGACGGGATCCGGGCCCGGATGTGACGGCACTGGGGCCCTTCAGGAGCAATCGCGGGGCGGCCGGGGTCAAACACCTGTTGGAACGGATTTACCCGCTCAAGACCTGCACAACCAGGGTCCCCCGTGGGGCGGAGCCCCTTGGTTTCCGCGGGTGCCCTGCTGGGGAGATCGGTGGTTGTGCTGGGCCGTGTGCAGGCGACTTCGATGTGGCGGACTACACCGCCGGTCTGGCGGATCTGATCGAGTTGGGGCGGGGACGGCCGGCGGACTTCGTCGGCCGGTTGCGCGTGCGCCTGGCAGAACTGGCGGGGGACCAGCGCTACGAGGCAGCGGCGACTGCACGCGATGCGGGGCTACGCGTCCTCCGGTCCGCGGCCGGGAACGAGTCCCGGGCGCAATTGGAGGGCCTTCCGGAAGTGCTGGCGGCCCAGCCGGTGGCAGCCGGCGGATTCGACGTGGCGATCCTCAGGTACGGCCGGTTGGCCGGTAGTGCCCACGTCGACCGACTCGAGCAGTTGGAACAGGCGGGCCGGGTGCTGCGCCTGACGGGCGAATACGTTTCCGAACAGCCGGGGACCCTGCGCGCGGAGACTGGCCTGTTGCTGGATTGGCTGGGTAACGGCGAAACCCGATTCATCATGGGCGATCTTTCGTGGACCTGTCCACTGCAGGGCGCCCAGGCCCAGGCGGCGGCCTTCACCGCGCGCCCGGGCCAGTAGACAGCCCGGGGTCAGCCCCGCGCTGCGATCCGCTGCGAGGCGTCGACCAGGGCCTCGAGCCGTCCCGCGGCGGCGCCGGAGTCGATTGCCCGGCGCGAGGACTCGATCTTGACGGACAGGCGGTCGGCGAAAGAGCCGCCCGCGTCACGATCGAAGGCGACCAGAGCGGCCGCCGCATTCAACAGGACCGCATCGCGAACCGGCGATTCCTCCCCGGCCAGGGTCCGGCGCATGACAGAGGCGTTGAATGCGGGGTCTCCGCCGCGGAGATCCTCCTTGGTGACCCGCGGAAGGCCCAGCTCGGTGGCATCGAGGACCGAGTGCTCGACGTTGCCGCCGCGGACTTCCCAGACGTCGTTAGGTGCGGTGTTGCTCAATTCGTCGAGCCCATCACGCGAGCGGAAGACCACTGCGGTGTCACCGCGGGCGGCCAGGGTGCCGGCGACGAGTGGCGCCATCGCCGGGTCGGCCACCCCGATCGCGGTGGCCCTCGTGTGCGCGGGGTTGGTCAGGGGCCCCAGGATATTGAAGGCCGAGGGCACCGCGATCTGTTTGCGCACAGGAGCGATGAAGCGCATGGCGGGGTGGTAGACATTGGCGAAGCAGAAGGCCATTCCGACCTCGTGGGCCAGTTCCACGGTCTGCTCCGGGGTCAGGTCGAGGACCAGTCCCAGTCGTTCCAGCACATCGGCCGAACCGGAAGCCGAGGACGTGGCCCGGTTGCCGTGCTTGACCACCCGGGTGCCCTGGGCGGCGATCACGAAGCTCGACGTCGAGGAGATATTGACGGTCTTGGCGCGGTCTCCACCGGTACCCACGATGTCGACGGAATCGGAGAGGCCCGGGAGCTCCACGGCATGGTCCATCATCGCCTCGACCAGACCGGAGATCTCCTCGACGGTCTCGCCTTTGCCGTGATGGGCCACAAGGAAGGCCGCCATAGTGACATCGGGCACGACGCCCGACATAATCTGATCCATTGCCCAGGCCGAAGTGGCACGGTCCATATCGTGGTGGGCCATCAGTCCGACCAGCAGATCGGACCAGTCGCGGACCTCGCGCAACGTGGGCTCGGTCGGCTGATCTGTGGCAGTGGATGGAGACATGGTGTGCCTTTCGGAATGGAAACCTCATCGTAGGGCGTCGGCGACACCCTCAGTGGCAATCCTATTGGCTGTCTCGGTGGACCGGGTCCGCCGGTGGCTACAGGCGTCGGTGTGACCGGAACGGGCGCCGCCACGGCCACAGCAATTAGAACATACTCCGATGCCCTAAAGATGCCTGCTCGCGATACCTTGGTCACCCTATGGGACTGGCGATCTGCCGCGTCAGAGCTTGCCAAGCCCGGGAATCCGCGGAAGACACTACGCGTTGTAGAAAAACAGTTCCGCAAACCTGAGTGAAAGATGAAATTAGCCTGCGCACTGAGTAATAATAGGGCTGTGTCTACTGCCACTGCTAATCACTCAGCGCCGGTTCATCCCGTGATCAACAGGCCAAACTCGACCACTGTCGGGTTCATGGTTTGGCTGTCGAGCGAGTTGATGTTCTTCGCCGCGCTCTTTGCTATGTACTTCACGATTCGGTCGGTCGTACCGGAGATGTGGGCTACGGAAACCCAGAAGCTCGAGGTTCCCTACGCCACTGTGAACACCATCATTCTGGTGGTGTCGTCTGTGACGTGTCAGATGGGCGTGTTCAAGGCCGAGCATTTCAAGCCCCGTCGTACCGGCGGGCTGCTCAATGTCGGGTCCTGGGGCATGGTCGAGTGGTACTTCCTGTCCTTCATCCTGGGTGCGATCTTCGTGTCCGGCCAGGTGCTGGAATACGCGAACATGGTCTCCGAGGGTATTGCGATCAACTCCGATGCCTACGGGTCCGTCTTCTACCTGACCACGGGCTTCCACGGCCTGCACGTGACCGCCGGCCTGTTCGCCTTCCTGTTGGTGATCGGCCGCGCCTACGGTGCCAAGAAGTTCGGTCATCGTGAGGCGACGTTCGCCATCTGCATGTCGTACTACTGGCACTTCGTCGACGTTGTCTGGATCGGTCTGTTCAGCGTCATCTACCTGCTGAAGTAGCCACCGGCTCCGACCGTACGTATTTCCAGTAATGAAAAGGACAAACTCGTGAAGTTTCTTTCACAACGGCGACGCCACCCGATGGCTCTGCTCGTGCTGCTCCTCATGGGTCTGATGCTCACGGGCGGTGCTTACGCCCTGTTCACGACCAGCAGCACGGCAAAGGCCGAAGAGTACTCGGCCTCCGATATCGACGGCGGCAAGAAGCTGTTCGTGTCCAACTGTGCGACCTGCCATGGCGCTGGTGCCCAGGGCACTCCCAACGGGCCCAGCCTGATTGGCGTCGGAGCCTCGGCCGTCGACTTCCAGGTCGGCACCGGACGTATGCCGCTGCAGGCATCGGGCCCGCAGGCGCCCGTGAAGAAGGCGCAGTTCAGCGACGACCAGATCAAGCAGCTGTCCGCCTACGTCGCCTCGCTGGGCCCCGGCCCGTCTATTCCGGACTCGGAATACCTCGATGCCTCCAAGGGTGACGCGGCCGCCGGTGGCGGTCTGTTCCGCACCAACTGCGCCATGTGCCACAACGTCGTCGGCGCCGGTGGTGCCCTGACGCGTGGCAAGTACGCCCCGAATCTGCAGCAGGTCAGCGAAAAGCACCTGTACGAGGCGATGCAGACCGGTCCCCAGAACATGCCGATCTTCAACGACGCCAATCTCACCCCCGAACAGAAGCGCGACGTGATCTCCTACGTCCGCACGGTCTCCGAAACCCCGTCGCCCGGTGGTTTCAAGCTCGGTGCCCTGGGCCCCGTCGCAGAAGGCCTGTTCGTCTGGTTCTTCGGTCTGGCCGCTGTCATCGGCATCACCGTCTGGCTTACGGCTCGGTCGAAGTAAATGCCCCAGAAGTCTCTATCCACAACGATCACTAAACGAGGAAGCGAATGAGCTCGAATCAGCATTCAGGTTCCACGGCCGGTGAGCTCGAAGTGGTGAACGGGTTCGAAAACCCCGGTCTCCCCGAGCACAAACCGCGCATCACAGACGTCGAACCGGCTGCCGAGAAGGTGGCTGAACGCCAGATTGCGGCCTGGTTCCTTCTGTCCATGGTCGGCACCATCTGGTTCATCGTGTCGTACTTCCTGTTCCCGCTTGACGGACAGATCGGCTCTGTCCGCATGCAGAACACCATGCTGGGCATCGGCCTGACGGTCGCGCTGTTCAGCATCGGTATCGGCATCATCCTGTGGGCCAAGACCCTGATCACCGACGCCGAGGTGTCGGAGGATCGCCACAGCATCCCGGGCTCGGAAGAGGATCAGGCAATCGCCATCGAGATCTTCAACCAGGCCAAGAACGAATCGGGCATCGCCCGTCGTCCGCTGATCCGCAATATGCTCATCGCCGCCGTGGCCATCGCGCCTCTGCCCGCGATCCTGGTGCTGCGCGATCTGGGCCCGCTGCCCGGTAACAAGATGTTCGAGACCCTGTGGGGCCCGGGCGTTCGCCTGTGCAAGGACACCGGCGGCGTGCCGTCGGTGGAGACCCCGATCAAGGCCTCCGATGTCACGATCGGTTCCGCCTTCCACGTGATCCCCGAGGGAATGAACAAGTCGGAGGACCCGCTGAATGAGAAGGCCAAGGCCGCTGTTCTGCTGATGCGGGTGGATCCCGAACAGCTGAATACCAAGCCCGAGCGTGAGAGCTGGCAGGTCGACGGCATCGTCGCCTACTCCAAGATCTGCACGCACGTGGGTTGCCCCGTGGCCCTGTACGAGCACCAGACGCACCATCTGCTGTGCCCGTGCCACCAGTCGACCTTCGACGTGACCAATCACTGCAAGGTCATCTTCGGGCCGGCCAAGCGTCCGCTTCCGCAGCTCCCGATCAAGGTCGATTCCGACGGCTACCTTGTCGCCCAGCGCGACTTCACCGAGCCCGTCGGCCCGTCCTTCTGGGAGGTTCACACGAGGGAGACTGAATCTCGATGAGTACCGATCTCAACGCACCCCCGGCTCTCGCCGCCACCTCGAAGTGGATCGAGGAACGAACCGGGGCCTCCGCGGCCGTCAAGGAATTCGGCCGTAAGATCTTCCCGGCCCACTGGTCGTTCATGCTGGGCGAGGTCGCCCTGTACAGCTTCATCGTGCTGGTCCTCTCCGGGACCTTCCTGACGCTGTGGTTCCATCCGGCGATGGGGGAGACGCACTACGAGGGTCCGTGGACTCCGTTGAAGGGCGTCGAGGTATCCGAGGCATACGCTTCGACCCTCTACATCTCCTTCGAGGTCCGCGGCGGCCTGTTCCTGCGCCAGATCCACCACTGGGCTGCCCTGCTGTTCATGGCGGCACTGAGCATCCACGCTCTGCGCATCTTCTTCACGGGCGCCTACCGCAAGCCGCGCGAGGTCAACTGGATCGTCGGCGTGGGCCTGGTCGCCATGGGTATGGCCGCCGGCTTCACCGGCTACTCCCTGCCCGACGATCTGCTCTCGGGCAATGGCCTGCGGATCATCGACGGTCTGCTGAAGTCCATCCCGCTGATCGGCACCTACCTGTCGTTCTTCCTGTTCGGCGGTGAGTTCCCCGGCACCGATATCGTCTCGCGCCTGTACTCCGTGCACATCATGATCGTCCCGGCACTGCTGATCGCCCTGATCGGCGTGCACCTGATGTTCGTGGTCATCCACAAGCACACGCAGTGGCCCGGTGCCGGGCACACGGAGAAGAACGTGGTCGGCGAGCCCGTCCTGCCGACCTTCGCGGCCAAGGGCGGTGGCTTCTTCTTCATGATCTTCGGCCTGCTCTCGGCGATGGCCGGGCTGTTCACGATCAACCCGATCTGGAACTACGGTCCCTACGATCCTTCGCCAGTGTCCGCCGGTACCCAGCCCGACTGGTACATCGGCTGGATGGATGGATTCCTGCGCCTGCTGCCCGGTTGGATGGAGTTCTACGTCTTCGGCTACCCGATCTCGCTGAACATCTTCCCGGCTCTGCTGGCGGCGGCTGTTCTCTTCGGCGGCATGGTCGTCTGGCCGTTCATCGAAGCGTGGATCAGCGGGGACAGGCGTGAGCACCACATCCTGGACCGTCCGCGCAACGCCCCGACGCGCACCGCGCTGGGCGTGGCCGTGATCATCTGGTACTGCGCGATGTGGGCTGCCGCCTCCGGCGACTTGATCGCTGTGTTCTTCCACATGTCGTTGAACGACATGATCTACGTGTTCAGGACGCTGTTCTTCGTCGGTCCGGTGATCGGGTACATCGTGACCAAGCGGATCTGCATCGGCCTGCAGCGCAAGGACCGGGAGATCGCTCTGCACGGGTTCGAATCCGGCGAGATCATCCGTCTGCCCCACGGTGAGTACCAGGAACGCCACAAGCCCCTGGACGAGCACGAACGCTGGCGCCTGACCGCATTCCAGACCCCGTCCTATGTTCCGGCGCAGCCGGATGCCAGGGGCAAGGTCTCGGGTGCGGAGAAGGCTCGCGCGGCCCTGTCGAAGTTCTTCTACGAGGACCGTGTCGAACCGGTGACCAAGGCCGAACTGGATGAGGCCCACGCGGCCCATGCAGTCGAGGGCCATGGTTCCACCGGCGAGCTGGAGCACTGAGCCGGCAGTAAGGCACACGCCCGTGGGGCGGACACCTGAGGGTGTCCGCCCCACGGGCGTTTTTCGTTTCCGGCTCACAAACTGCGCGCCCACAACGGATCGTTCTGGTTCCCCTTGATGGCAGAGTCGGTGCCCGGCCCGGAAATGCAAGCCGAGAGGGTAAGACGACAAAAGGACCCTGCCAACATCACCGAGATGATCGGTGGTGTCGGCAGGGTCCAGCGCAATGCTGCCCCTGGCGGGGTGGGTCAGTGCCGGGGTCGGCGGGGCTTTCGTTCGCCTTCGGAGGGCGTGTCCGCGGGGGAATCGGGCTGGTCCAGGGGCCGGCGGTCATTACCGCGCGGGCGGCGGAGACTCGGTTCACCAGCGGCATCTGCGGACGGGGCGCGATCGGGCCGACTGGGTGCAGCCGCTGCCGGTGCGGCGGTCTGCGGAGCAGGGGAGATCTGCTGCGGCGGACTGCTGGGCACGGCGGGCGCAGCGATTGTGGGACTCTGCGCCGTGAAAGTCGGCGGAATGTCCGGTTTGACCGGTGTCTTCACCGAGTTCGCGGAGGCGCCGGTCTTCTCGGCTGCCCGCCGTTCGAGTGCGATGAGGAACGCGTCCTCGTGGGTCGGGGGTTCCGACTCCGGGGCCGGCGTCTGGCCGGTGGGTTGTGCGCCTGCGTCTGTGACCGCGTTCGGCTCGGCGGGTACCGTCGGTGCCTGCGCGGACCGTGTCCGCTCCCGGTCCTCGGACCCGCGGATGCTCTCGGCACGTAGCGTACGGTCGAGGATCTGGTCGAATGCGGTGGCCAGTTCGGCGGCCGGGCGCCCCGGCCAGGCATGGATCGGGCGGGCAGAGCCCTGGGCCTGTTGGAGGACCGTGCGCTCGGGCAGAGCAGGGGAGAGCACAAGGGGACCGAACATCTCGCGCAATTCATTGACCCTGTACTGGTGCTCACGTGAGTTGGGCCGCACCCGGTTCACTGCGATGCCCAATGGCTGGACGGTAGCAGAGGAGTGGCGGCGTAATTCGTCGACGGCCCGCAGTGCCCGGTCGGCGGCGGCAACGGAGAACAGCCCCGGCTCGGTGACGATGAGGACGCGCTGGCTGGCAGCCCAGGACGCCCGGGTCAGTCCGTTGAGGGAGGGCGGCGTGTCGATGATGACCAGGCGGTAGTCCTGGGCGATTCGGCTCAGCGCCTCCCGGAGTTTGCGCAGGTAGCGGTCGGAGAGCGAGGGCCGGTCGAACTCCGCAGCCCGTGGAGAACCGGGGATGACGTCGACGCGTCCGCGCTTGTCGGTCCACCCGCTGGGTACCAGCGCATCACCGAGCAGCTTGGATTTGGGCGCGGCGAGGACGTCCGCGACGTCGAGCGGGGTCTGCACGGGAATATCAAGACCCGTGGATACATCCGCCTGCGGATCCATATCGACGATCAGGGTCGGAACCCCACGGCTGTACGCGGCCGATGCGAGACCCAAGGTGACCGAGGTCTTGCCCACTCCGCCTTTTAGACTTGAAACACTGAGGACGATCACAACCTTAACGTTATCGCACCGACCGGGGTGATTTCTTCATCCCGCGCCTACCGGAGAGCCGAATGCGTTGTAATAGTCGAACCCGTGGGGGATGGGACTACCGTCAACGTGTTCGGAACTACATCGTGAATCGCCTGCACATGGGAGATGATTCCGATGGTCCGGCCGCCCTCCCTCAGTTCGTCGAGCACCGCCAGGACCTCTGCCAGCGCATCGGGGTCCAAGGATCCGAAGCCCTCGTCGATGAAGAGGGTGTCCAAGTCGATTCCACCGCGTTGCGCCGCCACGGTGTCCGCCAGGCCCAGGGCGAGGGCGAGTGCCGCCATGAAGCTCTCTCCGCCGGAGAGCGTGCGGGTATCGCGCAGCGTCTGGGTGAAGGAGTCCTCTACCAATAGTCCGAGCCCGGCACGTTTCTCCCGTTTGTGCAGCCCGTCGTCATGGACCAGGCGGTAGCGGCCCCGGCTCATGGTCGTCAGGCGCTGTGAGGCGTTGCGCGTGACATCGATGAACAGTGCCAGCAGGGCGTACGAGGTCAGCGGCATCCGTTTGAGGTTGTCGGCACCGGTGGCGCTGACCGTCTCCGCCAGGCGCACCCTGGTGGCCAGCTGGGACATGCGGGCGTCCTGTGCGGTGGCACGGCGGGCGTGGGCGGTGCCCTGCTCGGCCAGTTCCGTGGCCGCATGTCGGGCGAGGGTGAATCGCTCCGCCGCAGCGCTCTGCTGCGCTTGGGCTCGTACGAGCCCAAGGCGTGCGGCGTCGCGGCGATCTGTGAGGAGCTCGTCCGGGCTCGAGTCGGCCAGTGCGGCCGGCGCTGCCGGATCCTCACGCAACTGCGCGAGTCGGGAGGCGGCATCCTCGTGGGCCCGGATTCGGGAGGCCAGTGCGGACTCGTCTCCGGTGGCGGCCCGTGCCAGTTCTTCGGGATCGGCGAACGGGGAGTCGGATAGGAGTGCGGCGAAGCGCTCACTGGTGTCCTGGGAGACTGCCAGGGCGGCTGCGGCTTCGCCCGCGGCCAGCTGGGCCCGACGTGTGGCCTCGACCAGCTCGGCACAGTCGGCTGCCAGGATCTGCGCCGCCTCCGGTTCCCGTGGAGCGGTCAGGCCGGCGGCGGCCAGCGTTTCCTCCTCCGGCAGGAGAGAGGCCGTCGCGAGGGCAGCGAGGTCCGCGCTGGCGTGGGTGAGCTGATCCTGCAAGGCGTCGGCTCGCCGCCGGCAGGTTGTGGCGTGCGTCTGTGCCTCCTGTCGGCTCGCTTCAGCGGCGGACGCGGCCCGTACCCGGTCCTGGGCGCCGGCCTCGAGTTCCCGCAGATGGGCTGTGACCTCTGCTAGTTCCGCTGCTGCGGATTCCTCATCGACGCCGCCCAGTGCCTCCGCGCGGGTCCGCGCAGCGGTATGGGCGTCTCGGGCCTCGCCCAATGCGATCCTGACGTCCTGCAGGTGGGACTCGGCCTGGGTCCAGCGGGTGGCCGCGGCCTCTTCATCTGCGCGGGTCACGGCATCTGGTGCGGTACCGGCCGGCGCAGGGTGTTCCTCCGATCCACAGACCGGGCAGGCCGCACCGTCCTGCAATTGGGCTGCGAGTTCAGCGGCGAACCCGGCCAGGCGCAGGTTTCGGGTCCGTTCGAAGGCACTTCGGTCGTCTTCCGCGCGGTGCTGCGCACGGTCGAGGTCGTTCTGGGTCCTGAGGAGTTCGGCCGAGGTGCGTTCGAGCTCTGCACAGGCCTCCCGTACCGCAGTGCGACGCCGGGTAGCCTCGGCGACCCTGCCGCGAAGTGTTTCGAGGCGTTCGGGGGGAATCAGTGCGGCGGTCGTGCTGTTCACGCGCTCTATGTGTTCGGCCAGCGCAGAGGAGGCGGCGTCGGCGGTTTCGTGGGCAGACGCCACGTCTGCGGTGAGTCGGTCGACTCTGGCCAGGAGCTCGGCGCGCCGGCCCAGGCCTTCGGCCAGCCTGTCTGCGGCATCGCGCAGCGCCAATCGGGATTCGAGGAGGGTATGGGGGAGCTCTGCCGACTCCGGAAGACCCAGTCTGTTCGCTACCTCTTGCAGGGCCTGCGCGGCGCGTCCGGCGGCGGCGTCGAGCTCCCTGACCGTGGCCTGGCGTCTGCTGGACTCCTCGGCCAGGCTCGTGAGCTCCCGGGCCCGGCGCAGACGTGCAAGTTCAGTGCGGCTCGAATGCAGGTCGGCGGCACCGGCGTCGACTGCGGTCTGGAGTGAGCGAATCCGATCGGCCAGGGCGCGTCGGTCGATGGCCTGTTGTGCCCGTTCGACCCGACCGGCGGCCACGGTCACCTCCTGTTGGGCCAGTGCGAGTATCTCAGCGGCAGCCCAGGACTCCTCCTGGGTCTGGATTCGGGCCACGGACAGCGCAAGTGAGACTTCGGCCAAGGTCGGATGGTCCGGAATGGCGATGGCATCGCCGGGCAGGCCCGCGATCTCCAATGCCCGTGCCATTGTGTGCGTCCGGGTGGCCGAGATCGTGCCGATCTCGCGGCGCGCCGCGGTCGCGTCGGCAGACAGAATGCGTTCGACAGCGGCGAAACGGCCGGTGTCGAACAACTGCTGAAGGATCGGTTCGCGTTCCTGTGGGCCGGCCTTGAGGAACTGTGCGAACTGTCCCTGCGGCAGCATGATGATCTTGGTGAACTGTTCGGCATTGAGGCCGATGAGGTTCTGGATGGTCTGCGAGGTCTCCTGATTGGTCCGGGTCAGGCCGGCGGGACCGTCGCCGCGCAATTCGCTGAGGAACGCCTGGGCGCGCTGCACGGTCATCCGGTTGCCCCGCTTGGCTGGGCGTTCATACGCCGGAGTCCGCTCGACCCGGTAGGTGTGACCGCGTGCGCTGAAGGTCAGGGTGATCGTCGTCGGCATGTCGGGGCCCGCGGCCTGGGCGCGCAGTTGGTGGGCATCGTTGCGCTGGCCGGGAACGCGTCCGTATAGCGCATAGCAGACCGCATCGAGGATCGAGGTCTTCCCGGCGCCGGTGGGACCGGAGATGAGAAACAGTCCGTCGGCGGCGAGCCGGTCGAAGTCGATGTGAATCCGTCCTGCGAAGGGCCCGAAAGCGCTCAATTCCAGGGTGTGCAGTCTCATGCGTCCTCCCGCAGCGCCTGGGCCAGCGCGGTATCGAACAGTGCGGTTTCCTCCGCGGTCGCAGGCTGTCCGGTGGTGGTGCGCATGAAGTCGATGAAAACCTGTGTATCGGTGCGCGCTTGAGTGGAGCCGGTCGGTGCGGTGGCCGTGGGAGTCGGCAGGTTCGTCCATTCGTAGCGGACCAGTCGTTCGAAGGCCTGTTTCAGGCGCGGTAGGGCCTGCGGCGACCTGGCCGGATCGGTCAGCCGGACCTCGACGAAGGAACCGTCGTCCGGGGTCCCGAGCACTTCGGCCAGGGTGCCGGTCAGAGCCCGGGCGGAGACGAAACAGGGCAGGGCGATGGCCTCGACCTGCGCGGGACCATCGGGTGGGACGTCGATCTGCAATAGCCGTTTGGGCCCTTCGTCGAATCCGAACGCCAGGGGAGACCCCGAGTACCGCACAGTGGGCAGTGGGTCCTGAGGGCGGTGTAGGTGGCCCAGAGCGGTATAGGCGGTGGAGGCGAATGTGGCCGCGGGCACGGAGCCGACCCCGCCCAGATCGATCTGGCGTTCGGATTCGGAGGGACCGGAACCGGTGACAAAGGCGTGGGCGGCCACCACGAGTCGGGTACCGGGGTGGTTGCGGGAGTGATCATCGTGGATGATCTCCATAGCCCGCTCCAGGACCGCGGCGTGGGTCCGGGGAACACCCAGCCGGTCGGCCACCAGTGCGGGCTCCAGATAGGGAATGCCGTAGACGGCCACGTGGGCGTCGGAGTGCCCGATGAGCGCCGGGCGCACAAGGTCCGCCAGGCGGGTGCGCAGATGGATTCCGGAGTCATCGAACAATTCCCGGCCGAAGCCCAACCGCATGAACGAATCATGATTGCCACTGGTGGCCAGGACCGCCACGCCGGCCTGGCGCAGGCGTGCCAACAGTGTGTCGAAGGCGGCGACGGCCGCGGGTCCCGGGATCGCGCGGTCGTAGACGTCGCCCGCGATGATGAGGAGGTCCACATGGCGTTCGGCACAGACGTCGACCAGATGCTCTGCCAGCGCGGTGTGGGCCGCGCTCAGGTCGAAACCGAAGAAGGTGCGTCCCAGGTGCAGATCCGAGGTGTGGAGTATGCGCATGCGACAACCCTAGCCGCGGGCGCTGACACGGCCGGGTGCCGCTGTCGGATGCCACGATGTGACATCGTGCACTGGGTATCTGTCGAGGTGGGTAGAGTATGTCCTGACATCAGTGTCCCCCTCACCGTCAATGATGGCGGTGACGAACTGAAATGAGTGTCTGAATGTTTCAGAAAGTACTCGTAGCGAACCGCGGGGAAATCGCGGTTCGTGCGTTCCGCGCCGCCTATGAACTGGGTGCCGCGACCGTGGCCGTATTCCCCTGGGAAGATCGCAATTCGGAACACCGGCTCAAGGCCGATGAGGCCTACATGATCGGCGAAAAGGGTCATCCCGTTCAGGCCTACCTCAACGTCTCGGAGATGATCCGGGTCGCTCAACTGGCCGGCGCCGATGCAATCTACCCCGGCTATGGATTCCTCTCCGAGAACCCGGATCTGGCCCGCGCCTGCGCGGATAACGGCATCACGTTCATCGGTCCGCGTGCGGACATCCTGCAGATGGCCGGCAACAAGGTCGAAGCCCTGCATGCGGCGCAGAAGGCCGGTATCCCCACCCTTGACTCCGTCGCCCCCTCCGACGACGTCGAGGTCCTGCTGGCCGAGGCCGAGCGGATGGAATACCCCCTGTTCGTCAAGGCGGTCGCCGGTGGTGGCGGACGCGGCATGCGCCGGGTCGCCGAGCCCGCTGCGCTGCGCGAGTCCGTCGAGGCCGCAATGCGCGAGGCGGAGGGCGCCTTCGGCGATCCGACGGTGTTCATCGAGCAGGCCGTGCAGCGGCCCCGTCACATCGAAGTCCAGATCCTGGCCGACACACACGGCGATGCGATCCACCTGTTCGAGCGCGACTGCTCGATCCAGCGCCGTAACCAGAAAGTCGTGGAGATCGCCCCGGCTCCCAACCTGGACCCGGAGATCGCCACAGCCCTGCACGCCGATGCGCTGACCTTCGCCCGCGCGCTGGGCTACCAGAACGCCGGCACCGTCGAATTCCTGCTGGAGACCGAGGGGCCGCGGGCGGGCAAGCACGCGTTCATCGAAATGAACCCGCGGATCCAGGTCGAGCACACGGTCACCGAGGAGATCACCGACGTCGACCTGGTGCAGTCGCAGATGCGCATCGCCGCCGGTGAGTCCCTGTCCGATCTGGGCCTGGATCAGGATTCCGTGCACGTGCGCGGGGCCGCCCTGCAGTGCCGCATCACGACGGAGGACCCGGCCAACGGCTTCCGGCCAGACACCGGCACGATCACCGCCTACCGGTCCGCCGGCGGCGCGGGTGTCCGCCTGGACGGCGGGACCGTACACGCCGGTGCCGAGGTCTCGGCCTACTTCGACTCCATGCTGGTCAAGTGCACTTGTCGTGGCCGCGACTTCCGGCAGGCGGTCAACCGGGCACAGCGAGCCCTGGCAGAGTTCCGCATCCGCGGAGTCGCGAGCAATATCGCCTTCGTGCGCGGGGTGTTGGCCGATCCGGATTTCCAGTCCGGCAACCTCTCGACCCGTTTCATCGAGGAGCGTCCGCAGCTGCTGCAGGCCAATGTGGGAGCCGACCGCGGATCCCGCCTGCTCGAATACCTGGCCGACGTCACCGTCAACCGCCCCAACGGCAGCTCGCCGGTGGACCTGCAGCCGCGCGAGAAGCTGCCCAGCCTTGACCTCAGCGCGGCGCCCGCGCAGGGCTCGCGCCAGCAGTTGCTGGACCTGGGTCCGGCCGGCTGGGCCCAGGCCCTGCGTGAGCGCAAGGGTCTGGCCGTAACCGATACGACCTTCCGCGACGCGCACCAGTCGCTGTTGGCCACGCGCGTGCGGTCGAAGGACCTGCTGGCCGTGGCGCCCTATGTGGCACGCGAGATGCCGGAACTGCTGTCGGTCGAGTGCTGGGGCGGGGCGACCTACGATGTGGCCCTGCGCTTCCTGGCGGAGGACCCGTGGGAGCGTCTGTCCAAGCTGCGCGAGGCAATGCCGAACCTCAACCTGCAGATGCTGCTGCGCGGGCGCAACACGGTGGGCTACACCCCGTACCCCACCCGCGTGACCCAGGCCTTCGTCGAAGAGGCCGCCGCCACCGGTATCGACATCTTCCGGATCTTCGACGCGCTCAACGACATCGAACAGATGCGCCCGGCCATCGAAGCGGTCCGCGAGTCCACGAACTCCGTGGCAGAGGTCGCCCTGTGCTACACCTCCGATCTGAGCAATCCGGCGGAGAAGGTCTACACCCTGGACTACTACCTGGGCCTGGCCGAAAAGATCGTCGATGCCGGCGCTCATGTGCTGGCCATCAAGGACATGGCGGGCCTGCTGCGGCCGGCCGCAGCCGCCACGTTGGTCACCGCCCTGCGGAAGAACTTCGACCTGCCTGTGCACGTGCACACGCACGACACCGCCGGCGGTCAGCTGGCCACGCTGTTGGCCGCGGCCAACGCCGGCGCCGACGCCGTAGACGCGGCGAACGCCGCCATGGCCGGGACCACCAGCCAGCCCTCGCTGACGGCGCTGATCGCGGCCTTCGAGAACACCGAGCGCGACACCGGGCTGTCGCTGGCGGCAGCGGAGGACCTCGAACCGTACTGGGAGTCCGTCCGCAATGTCTACAAGCCCTTCGAATCGGGCCTGCCTGGGCCCACCGGCCGTGTCTACCGCCACGAGATCCCCGGCGGTCAGCTGTCCAACCTGCGCCAGCAGGCCGTGGCGCTGGGCCTGGGGGAGAAGTTCGAGGAGATCGAGGACATGTACGCCGCGGCGGACGCGATCCTCGGCCATCTGGTCAAGGTCACCCCGTCCTCGAAGGTGGTGGGCGATCTTGCCCTGCACCTGGTGGCGGTGGGCGCCGACCCGCAGGAGTTCGCGGAGAACCCGCAGAACTTCGACATTCCGGACTCCGTCATCGGCTTCCTGTCGGGTGACCTGGGCGATCCGCCCGCCGGCTGGCCCGAGCCCTTCCGCACCAAGGCCCTCGAGGGCCGCACGCACAAGTCCCCGGTGGCAGAGCTCGATCCAGCTGACGAAGAACTGCTGGCCGTCGCCGGCCGGACGCGCCAGGACACCCTGAACCGTCTGCTGTTCCCCGCCCCGACCCGTGAGTTCGAGGCGGCCCGCACCAACTACGGCGATCTGTCCGTGCTCGAGTCGACCGACTACCTCTACGGTCTGACCCAGGGTGAGGAACACGGTGTCGAGATCGAGCAGGGCAAGGTCCTGCTGCTCGGCGTCGAGGCGATCGGCGAGGCCGATGAGCGCGGCATGCGCACGGTCATGTGCACGCTCAACGGCCAGCTACGTCCGGTGTCCGTGCGCGATAAGTCGGTCGACGTCAACGTCGCGACCGCCGAGCGGGCCGATGCGAACAACCCCGGCCACGTCGCCAGCCCCTTCGCCGGAGTCGTCTCGCTGCAGGTCGCGGTGGGCGACAAGGTCAAGGCGGGCCAGACCGTCGCGACGATCGAGGCGATGAAGATGGAGGCGGCTATCACCAGCCACATCGACGGCACGGTCTCGCGCCTGGCGATCGGCCCCGTCCAGCAGCTGGAGGGCGGCGACCTGGTGTTGGTGATCGATGCCTGATCGGTCGATCCGAGTCTTCGGGGACCCGGTTCTCAGACAGATCTGCGAACCCGTCGTCGAATTCGACGAAGCCGCGCGCCGGCTGGCGGAGGATCTCATAGAGACCTCCCTGCCGGCCGGGCGCGCGGCGGTCGCGGCACCCCAGATCGGGGTGCCGCTGCAGGCCTTTGGCTACGACGTCGACGGGCGCCGCGGCGCTGTATTCAACCCCGTGGTCGTCGAAACCGGGGGAGAGCTCAGGGACATCGACGAGGGCTGCCTGTCGGTGCCCGAACTATGGTTCCCCACTCCCCGGTGGGAGTACGCGCGGGTGACCGGCCTCGATGCCACCGGTGAGCCGGTGGACATCGACGGAGAGGGCGTCTTCGCGCAGATGCTCCAACACGAGACGGACCATCTCAAGGGGATCGTCTACGTCCAAACCCTGCCCCGGGGGCGCCGGCGGGAGGCGATGCGCAGCATCCGCACCGCGCCGTGGTTCCTGGCCGGCAGTCAGAACTGACGCACATCGAAGGAGAAGAGTGTGAGCATTGAACGCGCTGGAGTAATCGGCTCCGGTCTCATGGGATCCGGCATCGCCGAGGTGCTGGCCCGGTCCGGACTGCACGTCGTCGTCCGCGATATCAACGACGCCGCCGTGGCCGCCGGCCGCGGACGGATCGAGAAGTCGCTGGGCCGCGCGGTCGAGCGCGGCAAGCTACCGGCCGCGGAGGCTACTGCCGCGCTGGACCGGCTGGTCTTCACCACCGACCTGTCCGCTATGGCCGATCGCCAGCTGGTGATCGAGGCGGCCAGCGAGAACGAGGAGATCAAGAAGTCGATCTTCGCCGAACTCGATGCGATCGTCACAGACGAACGCGCGATCCTGGCCTCGAACACCTCCTCGATGCCGATCATCCGGTTCGCCCAGCAGACCGCGCGGCCCGAACGGGTCCTGGGCATTCACTTCTTCAATCCTGCGCCCGTGCAGCCGCTGGTGGAGATCGTGTCCTCCGTGCTGACCGCTCCCGTCGTGGCGGCCGAGGTCGAGGACTTCGTCACCGATGTGCTGGGCAAGGCCCCGATCCATTCGGAGGATCGGCCCGGTTTCATCGTCAACGCCCTGCTCATCCCCTTCCTGTTCTCCGCGATCAGGATGCTGGAGGCCGGACATGCGACGAAGGAGCAGATCGACGCGGGCATGGTCAATGGCTGTGCCCATCCGATGGGCCCCATCGCCCTGGCCGACCGCGTCGGGCTGGACACCTGCCTGTTCGTGGGCCAGTCGATCTTCGCCGAGACCGGCGACGCTGCGGCCAAGCCGCCGGTGTTGCTGTCGCGGATGGTCGACGCCGGGCTGCTGGGCGTCAAGAGCGGCCGCGGTTTCTACGATTACAGTCGCTGAGCCGCCGACCGGCGCATGCCGGTGAGATACACTGCAGGGTCCGTCCCCGAGCGATCGGGGACGGACCCTGCAGCTGTGTGCCCAGCCGGCTATCGCATACCACCGGCCTGCGCGGCCTGCAGGCCGGCGTAGACGCCGCCGGCGGCCATCAGCTGGGCGTGCGTACCCTGTTCGACGATATGGCCCGCATCCATCACGATGATGAGATCAGCGCCCTGAATGGTCGAGAGACGGTGTGCGATGACGAAACTGGTCCGCCCGCTGCGCAGCCGGTTCATGGCCTTCTGCACCAGCACCTCGGTGCGCGTGTCGACCGAGGAGGTGGCCTCGTCGAGCACCAGGATCTGCGGCTGGGACACGAACGCTCTGGCGATCGTGATGAGCTGGCGCTGACCGGCTGAGATATTGTCCGCCGTCTCCGTGATGACGGTGTCGTAGCCGTCTGGCAGGTGGGCGACGAACTGATCGACGTATGCCTCCTTTGCCGCTGTCATGACCTGCTCACGGGTGGCGCCCGCGAGTCCGTAGGCGATGTTGTCGTAGATCGTGCCCTCGAACAACCAGGTGTCCTGGAGCACCATGCCGATCGGCGCCCTGACCTGGTCGCGGGTCAGCTGAGCGGTGTCGATTCCGTCCAGGGTGATCCGACCGGCGGTGGGCTCGTAGAAGCGCAGCAGCAGGTTGACCATGGTCGTCTTGCCCGCCCCTGTGTGTCCGACGATCGCGACGGTCTGGCCCGGTTCGGCCACCAGGCTCAGATCCTCGATCAGCGGGGTATCCGGACGGTAGGCGAAATCCACGTGTTCGAAGGCGACTCGTCCGCGGGTCACGGCGAAGTCCGGATGCGCACTGGGCGGGGCCGGTTCGTCGGCCTCGTCGAGCAGTGCGAAGACGCGCTCGGCGCTGGCCAGGGCGGACTGCAGCTGGGAGGCCATACCGCCGAGTTGCTGCAGGGGCTGGGCGAACTGCCTGGCGTATTGGATGAAGGCCTGGACCGTGCCCAGTGTCAGCTGCCCGGAGGCGACTTGCAGGGCGCCCAGTAGGGCGATGCCCACGAAGACCAGGTTGGAGACGAAACTCATCGCCGGCATCATCGCCCCCGAGAGGGCCTGGGCCCTGAACGAGGCGCGGTAGACCTCCGCGTTCTTGACGGCGAAGGCCTCCTGGGTCCGCTCGAGAGCTCCGTAGACCTGCAGCAGGGCGGCACCCGTGATCGACTCCTCGACCTGGGTGTTCAACTCGCCCGTGGACTTCCACTGGGTGCGGAACTGGCGCTGGGATCTGGTGCCCAGGAGCGCGATGACGACGACCGTCAGCGGAATCGTGGCGACGGCGACCAGTGCCAACTGCCAGGACAGGACGAACATGATGCCCAGCACGCCCAAGAACATGACGAGGGCGGAGACGATGTCCTGCGCGGACTGGTTGAGGGTCTGGTTGAGATTGTCGATGTCGTTGTTCAGCCGCGACAGCAGATCGCCCTTGGCCTTCGAATCGACGACCGACAGCGGCAGGCGCTGGATCTTGTCCTCGATATCGGCGCGCAGGGAGGACATGACGCGCTGGATGATGGAGTTGGCGATGTACCCGCCCCACCAGTTGAGCAGGCCGGACACGATGTGGATGAGGACCACCAGGCACAGCAGCCGGGCCAGGGCGGGGAAGTCGACGCCCAGACCGGGGGTCAAGTGCATCGCCGCGACCATATCGGCCCGTTCACCCGCCCCCTGGGCGCGCAGTTCTGCCACGACCTCGGCCTGGGTCTGGCCCGGGCGCATGGTCAGGGAGACGAATCCGGAGAATACGAGATCGGTCGCCCGGCCCAGCACATAGGGCGCTGCGATCGTCAGCACGGTGCCCAGCACGAGTGTTAGGGCCGACAGGCCGGCCCGCCAGGCGTACGGGCGGAACACCCCGCCGAGTCTGCGCAGGGTTCCGCGCACATCGCCGGCCTTCTGCCCCGGTGCGATCTGCTCACTCATCGTGCCTCCTCGTTCAGCTGGCTGGAGACGATCTCCTGGTAGACCCCACAGGAGTCCATGAGCTGGTCATGGGTGCCCAGCCCCACGACGTGGCCGTCGTCGAGGACCACCACCTGGTCGGCGTCGATGGCCGCTGCCACGCGCTGGGTCACGATGACCTTAGTCGCCTCGACCTCGTGGTCCAGGGCGGATCTGACCGCGGCGTCGGTGGCGGCGTCCAGGGCCGAGAACGAATCGTCGAAGACCAGGATCGGGCAGCGGCGCACCAGGGCCATGGCGATGGCCAGGCGCTGCCGCTGTCCACCGGACAGGTTCGTCCCGCCCTGGTTGATCGGGTGGTCCAGCCCGTCGGGGAAGGTGGAGACGAACTCGTCGGCGCGGGAGACCGCCAGGGCCCAGGCGAGGTCGGACTCTGGTGCATCGGGTGCGCCGGTGCGCAGATTGTCTCGCACGCTGGCCCCGAAGACGTGGGGTTGCTGGGGGACGTAGCCGAATTGGCGGCCCAGCGTCTGCGGGGCGATTGCGGCCACGTCGACGCCGCCGATCGCGACCCGACCGGAATCCGGATCGGCCAGCCGGACCAGGAGTTGGACCAGGGTGGACTTGCCCGATCCGGTGGCGCCGATCACCGCGGTGGTGGTACCCGGGTCCACCGTGAAGGACACATCGGTGAGCACGGGGGACTGGGCGCCGGGATAGCGGAATGTGACATGGGAGAATTCGATCGCTCCGGGATCCGGCAGGCTTTCGACGGTGCCGGAGTCGCGGTCCATCTGCGGGGTCGTCTCCAGGACGTCGACCAGGCGCCCGGCCGCGACCTCGGCGCGGGGGATCATCATCGCCAGGAACGTCACCATCATCACGCCCATCAGGATGAGCATGAGGTACTGGATGAACGCCATCACGACGCCCACCTGGGTGGTTCCGTCCTGTACCTGGCGGGCACCGAACCACACCACGGCGGCCGCTCCCGCGTTGACGATGGTCATCACGGCGGGGAAGAGCACGACGAAGAGTTTGCCGACGTACAGGTTGGTGCCGGTGAGCGCCTCATTGGCGGCTTGGAAGCGGTCGCGTTCGGTGCTCTGCTTGCCGAAGGCGCGGATCACCCGCAGTCCGCCCAGCTGTTGGGAGAGTACGGAGCCAAGTGAGTCGAGGCGCTCCTGCATGGCGCGGAAGCTCGGGACCATCTTGCGCACCACCTGCAGCATGATCACCAGCAGGACGACGACGGTCACCAGGATGACCCAGGACAGCCGCAGGTCCTGTGCCAGTGCCATCGCCAGTCCGCCCAGCGCCATGATCGGCGCCATGATCATCAGCGACATGCCCATGACGAGGAACTGCTGGACCTGGCGGACATCGTTGGTTGAACGGGTGACCAGGCTGGAGGTCCCGAAGTGACCGGTCTCCCTGGCGCCGAAGCCCATGACCGCGGTGAAGAAATCCCGGCGGATGTCTGCGGCGGCGCGCATCGCGACATGGGCGCCTGCGACGATCGCGACGATGTTCGCCACCACCTGTCCGGCCGCTACGGCGAGCATCAGGCCGCCGTAGCGCCAGACGGTCGCGGTGTCGCCTGCGGTGATGCCGCGGTCGACGATGCCGGCGTTGAGCGTGGGCAGGTACAGGGTGCCGAGCACCTGGAGGAGTTGGAAGAGCAGGAGGACGATGACGGCTGGAACGTACGGGCGCAGATAATGCCGGAACAGGCGGATGAGCATTCCACCGATTCTAGTCGCTCGGGCCATCGGCGAATACGCACACCCGTTCGAAAACCTGGGTGTCGGCCCACCTGAGTCAGCGGGGCAGCGGAGCCCTGCGGTAGGCGGAGTCCGTCACCGCGGTGGCGGCGGCGATGACGAAGCACAGGCCGACTATGTGCAGGGCGACCAGTGCGACCGGCACGCCCAGGAAGTACTGCAGATACCCGATGAGGCCCTGGACGACTTCGGCGGCGAGCATCACCCACAGGGCGCGGCGCACGGCGACCAGCCCCAGGCGGGTACTCAGAACCAGACCCCAGACCGTGGCGATGACCAACAGCCAGACGGGGAAGGCGTGCATCCTGGCGATGATGACCATCGGCAGTCCGTTGCGGGCGCTGATCGCATCACCGGCGTGGGGGCCCGCACCTGTGACCAGTACGCCCAGGACGACCGTGAGCGCGGTGAGGATGCCGATGGCCCACTGCAAGCCGCGCAGCAGGGCCGTGCCCACCGGCTCCGTCGGGCCGCCGGCGTCGTGGGTGCGGAGCACCAGGTAGGCGGACAGGGCCACACAGACGGCCGATGGCACGAAGTGCGCGGCGACGATCCAGGGGTTGAGCTCCATATGGACGCTGATGCCGCCGATCACGGCTTGCACCGGCACGACCAGGGTCAGCACGATGGGCAGCCAGAACAGATCCTTCCGGGTTCTGCGCAGCCGCCACACCGCGGTGATCGCCACCAGGCAGATGATGAACAACACAACGCCCAGCAGGCGGTTGCCGAACTCGATCGCCCCGTGGATCCCGGCGTCGGCCGCCGGCGCGATCGTCACGCCGTTGCAGGTCGGCCAGTTGTCGCAGCCCAGGCCGGAACCGGTCAGGCGCACCAGGGCGCCGGTGACGATGATTGCGGAGTTGGCGATGAGCAGAAGCCAGGCGGTCGCCCGTACGGTGGCGTTGACCTCGGTGGGCTGTAGGCGATCGCGCAGGGTGGCCCCGGCCGCAGGGCCGGCGGGAACGGTGGATTGTGCCATGGTGCCTATCCTCCCCTCTTTTCTACCTCAGGTCGAATTCGGTGGTACGGCCCACAGACGGCCGTCCGTGGGCGTGGATGGTCACTTCGCGTCGAAGGAGAACCAGCGCTTGCACGCGGTGACTCCGATGATCGCCCAGACCGCCAGAACGGCCAGGCTCGTCCAGTCCGGGGTGGCGTCGAGCACCGCCGAGCGCATGGCCTCGCCCAGGGCCCCGAAGGGCAGGAAGGCGACCAGGTCGCCCCACAGTCCCGGCGGGTCGAAGACCACGCCGCCGGCCGCGGCCATCACCACCCAGACGATATTGGCCAGGGCCAGGGTGGCCTCGGCGCGCAGGGTGCCGGCCAGCAGCAGGGCCAGGGAGACCAGTGCCGCGGTGCCCAGGATGGCGGCCAGTACGATGCCGAGGACGGAGACGTGGCGGTGGAAGCCCAGGGTGGCGGCGATGACGAAGAGGACGAGGAACTGGGTGAGCACCACCGCGTAGACGGCGATGATCTTCGCCACCACCAGCCCCCAGGCCCCCAGCGGGGTGGTGGAGAGTTGGCGCAGCACACCGTAGCGCCGGTCGAAGCCGGTGGCGATCGCCTGACCGGCGAACGAAGTGGCCGAGATCGCCAGGGGCAGGGCCGCGGCGGTCGCCTCGGACAGATGATCGTCCGAACCCGCGCCCAGGGCGTCGTAGAGCTGAGTGGTGGCCAGTGCCACGAGTGCGCCGACCGGCAACAGGATGGACAGCAGGAGCTGCTCTCCATTGCGCATGATGGCGCGCATTTCGAACAGCGCCTGTGCCAGGATCCGGCGGGCGGCCGGCGCCGCATTGCCGCTGCGGTCGCCGACGGGCGCATCCGATGAGGGGACGGTGCTCAACGCAGGTTCCTTCCCGTGAGGTCGAGGAAGACATCGCCCAGGGACCTGCCCGTGAGCTGGAAGTCGTCGATTACGGCGCGGTGGTGTGCGAGCACCCCGGTGATCGCATGGAGCCGTTCGGTGTCGAGCTCGCCGGACAGGGTGATGGCCGGACCGGTCGCCTCGACTTCGGCGAGGACGGCCAGATCGGTCAACACGTCGACCGCGGGGACGCCGCGCAGGCGGATGCGCAGGACCCGTGAGCGTTCGGCGATGAGTGCGGCGGGTGCGCCCTGGGCGATCACTCTGCCGTGATCGACGATGGTCACCTCATCTGCCAGGCGTTCGGCCTCGTCCATATCGTGTGTGGTCAATACCACGGCAACGCCCTCGGCTCGCAATTGGTCGATCACGGTGTACACCGCGATCTGCGCCTGCGGATCGAGGCCGGCGGTCGGTTCGTCGAGGAAGACCAGCCGGGGCCTGCCCACCAGGGCGGCCGCCAGATTGACCCGCTGGCGCTGACCGCCGGAGAGGTGCCGGATCGCCCGGTCGGCAAACGAGGTGATGCCCAGGCGCTCGGCCAGGGCCTGCACATCGAGCGGGTTCGCATACATCCGCGCGATGTGGCTGAGCGCCTCGAGTGGTTTGGAGGCCATCGGCAATCCGCCGTCCTGCAGCATGACGGACACCAGGCCGGCGGTCCGCGTGTGCTGGGCGTGGGGGTCGAGGCCGAAGGCGCGGACCCGCCCACGGGTCGGACGGTAGAGTCCGACCGACAGGGCGATGGTCGTGGACTTGCCCGCTCCGTTGGGTCCCAGCAGGGCGTGGACGCGGCCGGGTTCGACGCAGTAGGACACGTCGTGGACGGCTTCGGTCCGGCCGTAGGAATAACCCAGGTCGGTCACGGTCAGCGCAGCTGTTTCGGTCACGGGAGTCCATTCTACGTCGCGCGCCCAGCGCTCCCCGCGCGCGTCCGGCAAGCGCGTCGGCGCTGGCCGGAAGCCCCGCGGCGTCGGTGGAATACGGGTTCCCGCCGATGATTTCGGCAGGTTCTGTAAGGCGGTCCTGGGTTTACAGGGAATAAATTACGTTACAAACTTCTTCTTGAAAACGTCAGTGCTCATCGGGTCATGTGCCCGTGGAAGACGGAAAGTGGAGGCGGTGACGGCCGTGGTGAACAAGGAGAAACAGGACGAACGCACGCGGCAGAAGGTCCTGGCCGCGGTCCTCGATCACGGTCCGGTGACCGCATCGGAGGTCGCACGGATGCTGGAGTTGACCGCCGCGGCGATCAGACGGCACCTGGACGCGCTCGAGGCCGACGGCTATGTGGAGGTCAGGCGACTGACCGGCACCAAGGCCGGACGGGGCAGACCCGCCCGACACTATGTGCTCACGGAACGTGGGCACAGCGAGATCAGCAACACCTACGACGACCTGGCCGTCGAAGTCCTCGACTTCGTCTCCCGCGAGGTCGGCGATGAGGGCGTGCGGAAGTTCGCAGCAGAGCGCACCGAACGGCTCCGCCGGGCCCTGACCGCCCGCCTCGACCAGCGGCACTCGGGGCGCACGGAGACCGTCGCCGCCCGCTCCAGGGCGCTGGCGAAGGCCCTGACGGCAGAAGGGTATGCGGCCTCGGCCTCTCCCGTGGCCGTCGGCACTCCGCTCGAGGCCATGCAGCTGTGCCAGGGCCACTGCCCGATCCAGAACGTGGCGGGGAAGTACCCGGAGTTCTGCGAGGCCGAACTCGAGATGCTCTCTGACATGCTCGGCGTCGACGTGCGCCGCCTGTCCACCCTGGCCAGCGGTGGACACGTGTGCACGACCCATATCCCGACCTCGCTGACGAATCGGCCCCTGCTCGACTAGCGCGTCAGCGCCCCACCCCAAGCACACCGCTCGATTTCACAACACCCAAGGAGGATGCTGGTGACCGAAACCACCGAATCCAATCGCATCATCGAGCTCAATCCGGAGCTCAAGGACATCGGCAAGTACGCATACGGCTGGCATGACGAACACGATGCCGGTGCCAATGCGACCCGCGGCCTGAGCGAACAGGTCGTGCGCAACATCTCCGGTATGAAGAACGAACCGGAGTGGATGCTCAAGCGCCGCCTCAAGGCCCTCAAACTCTTCGAGAAGAAGCCCATGCCCAACTGGGGCGCGGACCTCACCGGCATCGACTTCGACGACATCAAGTACTTCGTGCGCTCCACCGAGGGCCAGGCGGATTCCTGGGAGGATCTGCCCGACGACATCAAGAACACCTACGACCGCCTGGGCATCCCGGAGGCGGAGAAGCAGCGCCTGGTCGCGGGCGTCGCCGCCCAGTACGAGTCCGAGGTCGTCTACCACAAGATCAACGAGGAGCTCGAACGCCAGGGCGTCATCTTCCTCGATACGGACACCGGTCTGCGCGAATACCCGGAGATCTTCGAGGAGTACTTCGGCTCCGCGATTCCCGCCGGGGACAACAAGTTCGCCGCGCTGAACACCGCGGTGTGGTCCGGCGGCTCGTTCATCTACGTGCCCAAGGGCGTCCACGTCGACATCCCGCTGCAGGCCTACTTCCGCATCAACACGGAGAACATGGGCCAGTTCGAGCGCACGCTCATCATCGCCGACGAGGGCTCCTATGTGAACTACGTCGAGGGTTGCACGGCGCCGATCTACAAGTCGGACTCGCTGCACTCGGCCGTCGTCGAGATCATCGTGAAGAAGGACGCCCGCGTCCGCTACACGACGATCCAGAACTGGTCGAACAATGTGTACAACCTGGTGACCAAGCGCGCGATCGCCGAAGCCGGCGCCACCATGGAATGGGTTGACGGCAACATCGGCTCCAAGGTCACCATGAAGTACCCGGCGATCTGGCTGACCGGTGAGCATGCCCGCGGCGAAACGCTGTCGGTCGCCTTCGCCGGTGAGAACCAGCACCAGGACACCGGCGCCAAGATGGTCCACGCCGCGCCCAACACGCACTCCTCGATCGTTTCGAAGTCCGTGGCGCGCGCGGGCGGCCGAGCCGGCTACCGCGGCCTGGTCCATGTGCACCCCGGTGCCAAGGGCTCGTCGAACAACGTGTTGTGCGACGCCCTGCTGGTGGACAATGTGTCGCGTTCGGACACCTACCCCTATATCGACATCCGCGAGGACGATGTGTCCCTGGGCCACGAGGCCACCGTGTCGAAGGTGTCGGCCGATCAGCTGTTCTACCTGATGAGCCGCGGTCTGCCGGAGACCGAGGCGATGGCGATGATCGTGCGCGGCTTCGTCGAGCCCATCGCGCGCGAGCTGCCGATGGAATACGCCCTGGAACTCAACCGCCTGATCGAACTGCAGATGGAAGGCGCCGTGGGCTGATCGGGTTGACAGATAACCCGAACGGCAACCACTGAAGGAGACATTTTCAATGACAGAAACCCTGCAGGCAGCGGCGGAGGTCCAGGTACCTGCCGCTCGCCGCGACGCCAGAACCCGCAGCTTCGCAGTCGCGGACTTCCCCGAGATCACGGGCCGGGAGGAGGAATGGCGCTTCACCCCGGTGCGCAAACTGGCCGGGCTGTTCGCCGACGCCCCGACCGGCGGCCACCTGAAGTTCACCGAGTCACTGCCCGAGGGCGTGACGAAGGAGACCATCACCCTGGACCAGGCCCGTGAGCTGGGCATCATGGAGCCGGAGGACCGGCCGGCCGCGATCGCGGCGGCCCACGCCGGCGGCGTCCTGCACTACCACGTGCCGGCGAACACCGAATTGACCGAGCCGCTCATCGTCCACGCCGACGGCCAGGGCGAGACTGTGCACGGCCACGTGCTGCTGACCGTGGGGGAGAACTCCACGGCGACCATCATCGTCCAGCACGAGGGCGAGGCCGAGTACTCAGAGCTCGTGTCCACCGTGATCGGCGACGGCGCGCGGGTGACCTACGTCGGCCTGCAGCTGTGGGGCGACAAGGCCGTGCACCTGGGCCAGAACGACACGATCATCGGCAAGGACGCGTACTACAAGCACATCCTCATCACCCTCGGCGGTGACGTGGTCCGGTTGAACTCGAACGTCCGGTACTCCGGTCCCGGCGGCGAGGCGAAGATGCTGGGTCTGTACTTCGCCGATGCGGGCCAGCACCTGGAACACCGCACCTACGTCGACCACAACACCCCCAAGGCCGTCTCCGACGTGCTCTACAAGGGCGCGCTGCAGGGCCAGGACGCCCACAGCGTGTGGATCGGCGATGTGCTGATCCGCCCGGAGGCCCTGGGCATCGACACCTATGAGATGAACCGCAACCTGGTGCTCTCCGAGGGCGCCAGGGCGGACTCGGTGCCGAACCTGGAGATCGAGACCGGTGACATCGAGGGCGCCGGCCACGCATCGTCGACCGGCCGGTTCGACGAGGAACACCTGTTCTACCTCATGAGCCGCGGCATTCCGGAAACGGTCGCCCGCCGCCTGGTGGTGCGCGGCTTCTTCAACGAGGTCATCCAGCAGATCAAGGTCCCGGCGATCGAAGAGCTGCTCACGGCCAAGATCGAGGACGAGCTGTCCAGGAGCATGATGTGAGCCTGACCCGTGTCTGTGCTGCGGACGAACTCGCGGCCGGCGAGGCGGTGCGCATCACCTTCGGGGATGTGCCGATCTGCCTGGCCCGCGATGAGGACGGCCGCGTGCACGCGGTCGGCGATCTGTGCACCCACGGTGAGGTATCCCTGTCGGAGGGCGATGTGGAGGGCTGCACCGTCGAGTGCTGGCTCCACGGTTCCGCCTTCGACCTGCGCACCGGCCAGGCGCTCACCCCGCCGGCATTCGAACCCATACCCGTCTTCGACTGCGTCGAACAAGACGGCGACATCTACATCGATCCCGAGCCCAGCCCGGCGACGGATCACTGACATCCGAGGAGTCTCATGTCCACCTTTTCCATCCGCGACCTGCACGTCAGCGTCGAAACCGAAGCGGGTCCCAAGGAGATCCTGCGCGGGGTGAATCTCGACATCAACTCACGTGAGACCCATGCGATCATGGGCCCCAACGGCGCGGGCAAGTCGACCCTGGGCTACGCCCTGGCCGGCCACCCCTCCTACACCATCACCTCCGGCAGCGCGACGCTTGACGGCGTCGACCTGGTCAAGATGACCGCCGACGAACGCGCCCGCGCCGGCCTGTTCCTGGCCATGCAGTACCCCGTCGAGGTGCCCGGCGTGACCGTGACGAACTTCCTGCGCGCTGCCAAGACCGCGGTTTCGGGCGAAGCCCCCAAGCTGCGCACCTGGACGAAGGAACTGAGCCAGTCCATGAAGGACCTGCGGATCGATCCGGAGTTCGCCAGCCGCAATGTCAACGAGGGCTTCTCCGGTGGTGAGAAGAAGCGCCAGGAGATCCTGCAGCTCGAACTGCTCAAGCCGCACTTCGCGATCCTCGACGAGACCGACTCCGGCCTCGACGTCGACGCGCTGCGCATCGTCTCCGAGGGCGTCAACCGCGCCAAGGAGCGCACCGACATCGGCATCATGCTCATCACCCACTACACGCGCATCCTGCGCTACATCAAGCCCGATCACGTGCACGTGCTGGTCAACGGCCGCGTCGCAGAAGAGGGTGGCCCCGAACTGGCCGACCGCCTCGAGAACGAGGGCTACGACCGCTTCTTCGCGGACGCCTGATGTTCTCGCCCACCCAGCTCACGCAGATCCGCAACGACTTCCCGATCCTCGATCGGGAAGTCGGCGGGCTGCCGGTGGCGTACCTGGATTCGGGGGCGACGAGTCAGAAACCCGTCTGCGTCATCGACGCCGAACAGGAGTTCTACTCGATGCGCAACGCCGCGGTCCACCGCGGTGCGCACACCCTCGCGGTCGAGGCGACCGACGCCTATGAGGCGGCCAGGGCCACGGTCGCCCGGTTCGTCGGCGCCGCCGTCGACGAGATCGCCTGGACGAAGAACGCGACCGAGGCACTCAATGTCGTGGCGTACGGCTTCGCCAACGCCACCGCAGGGCTGGGCGGGCCCGAGGCCGAACGCTTCGTCTTGGGACCGGGCGACACGATCGTCGTCACCGAGATGGAGCACCACGCGAACCTGGTGCCCTGGCAGCAGCTGGCCCGGCGCACCGGCGCCGGACTGCGCTATCTGCCCCTGGCAGACGACGGTCGGCTGGACCTGGACGGGCTGGAGACGATCGTCGATTCCTCGACGAAGATCCTGGCCTTCACCCACGCCTCGAACGTGCTGGGCACGATCAACCCCGTGGCCCGGCTGGTGGAGCGGGCCAAGGCGGTCGGCGCCTATACGGTGCTCGACGCCTGTCAGTCCGCACCGCACTTCGCCCTGGACTTCCACGCCCTGGGCGTCGACTTCGCCGCGTTCTCCGGACACAAGCTGCTGGCGCCGACCGGGATCGGCGTGCTCTACGGGCGGGCGGAACTGTTGAACGCCCTGCCCCCGGTGCTCACGGGGGGATCAATGATCACCACCGTGACCATGGAGGACACGCAGTTCATGCCGGCCCCGCAGCGCTTTGAGGCCGGCACCCAACCCGTCGCCCAGGCCGTCGGCCTGGCCGCGGCGATCGACTACCTCACGGAGACCGGGATCGACGCGATCCACGCGCACGAATCCGAGCTGGCCGCCCGCCTGCTCGACGGGGTCGCTGGCATTCCGGGCGTCCGGGTGATCGGGCCCACCGACACAGCGGATCGCCTGGCCACGGTGTCCGTGGTCGTCGACGGTGTGCACGCCCACGACGTCGGCCAGTACCTCGATGCGCAGGGAGTGGCGGTGCGGGTGGGACACCACTGTGCTCAGCCGCTGCACCACCGCTACGGGGTGACGGCGACCACCAGGGCCAGCGCCTATCTGTACACCACCCCGGATGAGGTCGATCGGTTCACCGCCGGCCTGGCCGAGGTCCGCGGTTTCTTCGGAGTACCGCGATGAACGGGCTCGAACAGCTCTACCAGCAGGTGATCCTGGACCACTCGCGGCAGCGCACCGGCAATCTGCCGTTGACCGGGGGCGCCCCTGGGGAGTCCTTCGGGTCCTCCCACCAGCTCAACCCCGTGTGCGGCGATGAGATCACCCTGGAGGTCCACATCGGCGCAGACGGCAGCCACTCGGTGCGCTGGGACGGCGATGGTTGTTCGATCTCCATGGCCTCGGCCTCCGTGCTGAGCGAACTGGTCGAGGAATCCGCACCGGAGGAACTGGTCCGGATCGAGGCTGCCTTCTACGAGCTCATGCACTCGCGCGGCAAGGGGGAAGCCGATGAGGAACTCCTCGGGGATGCGGCGGCCTTTGTCGGAGTATCCAAGTTCCCCGCCCGCGTCAAGTGCGCACTGCTGTCCTGGGTCGCGTTCAAGGACGCGTTGCTCCAGGCTCACAGCCTGACACCCGAAGAAAGGAAGTGACATGCCGGAGATCATCGACGCACCGGCCAATGCCGACCCGGACGAGGTCAAAGAGGCCCTGTTCGACGTCATCGACCCGGAACTCGGAGTCAATATCGTCGACCTGGGGCTGGTCTACGACGTCGCGGTGGAAGAGGACAACACAGCCGTGATCTCGATGACCCTGACCTCGGCGGCCTGCCCGCTGACCGACGTCCTCGAAGACCAGATCGCCGCTGCCCTGGACGGGATCGTGCCGGCAGTGCGGGTGAACTGGGTGTGGATGCCGCCGTGGGGTCCAGAACGCATCACGGAGGACGGGCGCGAGCAGATGCGCGCCCTGGGGTTCAACCTCTGAGTCCGAATCAGGCCGCCCCGAGCGCATTCCACGCGATGCGCCCGGGGCAGCCCGCGCTGTTCCAGGTGGACGGCGTACCATAGGAGAGTTGTCCACTCCCCACACCCGAACAAGGAGACCCCGTGCTCACAGTTGCCGTCGATGGATCGGCCCTGGGCAATCCGGGACCGGCCGGCTGGGCCTGGTACATCGATGCGGACAATTGGGCCGCCGGAGGATGGCCCAAGGCCACGAACAACCGCGGTGAGCTGCAGGCCGTCATCGAGGTCCTCGAGGCGACCGCCGACACCGGTGAGGACCTGCACCTGATGGCCGACAGCCAGTACGTCATCAATTCGGTCACGAAGTGGATGGCCGGGTGGAAGCGCAAGGGCTGGAAGAAACGCGACGGCCAGGAGGTCGTGAACAAGGACCAGATGGTTCGGATCGACGAACTCATGTCCGCAGCCAAGTCCGCCGGTCGCACGGTCGACTTCGAATGGGTCAAGGGCCATGCCGGCCACCCATTGAATGAGGCGGCGGACGACGCCGCCAGGGGAGCGGCAGAGGCGTATCGGAACAAGCGCGCCCCTGACGCCGGCCCCGGTCTGGCCGGGGCACAGGCTGGGCGGCCGCGCCCGGCCGAGGCGCGACCGGACCCGGTGGACGACTCCGTCATCGTGTCCTGCCGATTGCCCCGGGAGCGCGCCGACGAGGTGATCCGGCGGGCCCGGGCCGCCGGAGTCAACCCCCAAGAAGAATTGGCCGAACTCATCGAGCTCGGCATGGAACGAAGGTATTCTCTGTGATCTCAGTCTCCGACCTCGAAGTCGTCGTCGGCTCGCGCACCCTCATGTCGGGCGTCAGCTTCCGTGTCGACAAGGGCGACCGGGTGGGCCTGGTGGGCCGCAACGGCGCTGGCAAGACCACCTTGACCCGGGTACTGATGGACGACTACATGCCCAGCAACGGGCACGTGGACAAGTCCGGGACCATCGGCTACCTGCCCCAGGACCCCCGCTCGGGCAAGCCGACCGAGACCGCGAAGGAACGCATCCTGGGCGCCAGGGACCTCGACGTCCTGGCCAAGCGGATGCGCCGCGTCGAAGAGCAGATGGCCAGCCCCGACCCGGATGTGATGGCCAAGGCGATCGAGAAGTACCCCAGGGTCGAAGCCGAGTTCGTCTCCGCCGGCGGCTATGCGGCCGACTCCGAGGCCAGTGCGATCGCGGCCAATCTGGGCATCGACGAGGAACTGCTCGCCCGCGAACTGCAGGCCCTGTCCGGCGGTCAGCGCCGCAGGGTGGAACTGGCCCGGATCCTCTTCGCCGGTCCCGACACGATGATCCTCGACGAGCCGACGAACCACTTGGATGCGGAATCGGTGCTGTGGCTGCGCGACTACCTGAAGACCTACTCGGGCGCGCTCGTCATCATCTCCCACGATCTGGACCTGATCGAGGAGGTCGTGAACAAGGTCTTCTTCCTCGACGCCAACCGGCAGGTCATCGACATCTATCAGATGAACTACCGGCAGTACCTCAAGCAGCGCGAGGACGATGAGCGGCGGCGCCGCCGCGAGCGCGCCAATGCCGAGAAGAAGGCCGATGCGCTGCTCAAGCAGGCTGCGAAGCTCGGCGCCAAGGCCACGAAGGCCGCAGCCGCCCATCAGATGGTCCACCGGGCCGAGAAGATGATGGCCGGGCTGGAGGACGAGCGGCAGCAGGACAAGGTCGCCAATCTGCGCTTCCCCGCGCCGGCCGCGTGCGGCAAGGTGCCGTTGACGGCCGATGGCCTGTCCAAGGCCTACGGCTCCACCGAGGTCTTCACCGGGGTGGACCTGGCGATCGACCGGGGTTCGCGCGTGGTCATCCTGGGCTACAACGGCGCTGGCAAGACCACTCTGCTGCGGATCCTGGCGGGCCTCGACGAGCCCGATTCCGGCACCGTGGTGCCCGGCCATGGACTCAAACTGGGCTATTACGCGCAGGAACACGAGACCCTCGACATGGACCGGACGATCCTGGAGAACATGCGCTCGGCCGCGCCCGACCTGGACGATACGGGCGTGCGGACCGTGCTGGGCTCTTTCCTGTTCTCCGGCGACGACGTCTCCAAACCCACCCGGGTGCTCTCCGGCGGTGAGAAGACGCGCCTGGCCCTGGCCACGCTGGTCGTCTCGAGTGCCAATGTGCTGTTGCTGGACGAGCCGACGAACAACCTGGACCCGGCCAGCCGTGAGGAGATCCTCTCGGCCATCCACCGCTATGAGGGCGCGATCGTCCTGGTGACCCACGACGAGGGCGCAGTGGAGGCGCTCAACCCGGACCGGGTCCTGCTGCTCCCCGACGCCGACGAGGACATGTGGAGCCCCGACTACTTGGAACTGGTCACCCTGACCTGAGGCCGAGTCAGTCAGTTTGATCAGGATCGAGCCGGGGGCGTGTGGCTTCACGGACGCACCTTACCGAAGGACGCTCCCGGGTCAGGAGCCGAAGATAAGGCTCGTGATGTAGTCGATGACGTCGTGGAGTTCGTCGTAGTCGTTGACGGCGGGGCCAGCGATGACGAGGTTCCACACGGTTGCGATGCCGGCGAGGGTCGCGAAGACGATGACGGAGGCGATGATCCCCGTGACGGCAAGGCCTGTGCCGCTGGTCGCGCCGCGCAGCCCGGTCCAGGCGACGATGATCCCGGCGCCGGCGATGAGCGCGGGGACGAACCCGACATACGGGATGAGCAGCAACAGCGGGGCGGTGAGCATCCCGCTGGCGGCGAGCACCAGGGAGATGATGCCGCTGCCCGTGGCGGATTTCTGCGGTGCCCCGGCCACTGAGGTGTTGTTCTGGTACACGTGCACGGGAAGGCTGCCCTGCGGAGGGTAGGGACTGGTCATGATGAGATTCCTTTCGAGGCGGGTCAGATGCGGGTGTCGCGGCGTTCGAGGATGACGGTCGTGAGCGCGAGGATCAGGCCGGTAAGGATGACGGTGGCGGCGAGGATCGCGGTGATGTCGCCGCCAGTGGCGGCGCCGGTGTCGACGAACGACCCGGTCCCCAACAGTGCGGTCCTCGTCGCGACGCCGTAGGGCGAGACTAGGGCCGCGTTGCCGAGAGCCATCAGTGCTGCGGTGGAGATCCCGGAGGCGACCAGGGCGATGGCGATCGGGGCGGCGAAGGAGCGCAGGAACATCGACAGCGCCGATTGCAGCGCCGCGGCAGGGATCGTCGCGACGATCAGCAGTCCGGTCACGGCGAGGTATTCGGCGGGGAGCATGCCGGGCAGCCCGAACGCGGCCTTGCCGATCACGATCACGGCGGCCAACAGGATGACCTGCATGATCGCGGTGAGCGCGGCGACGATGATGGCTTTCGCGGTGATGATATGCACGGACGAGACGGGGCCTGACATGAGTGCGTTCCAGTTGCTGCCGCGATGTTCGGGCCGCCAGACAAGGGAGCCGAGGATCGCGATGCCGATCGCGATCGGGAACAGTCCGTAGAAGCCGACGGACTGCAACCAGACGGTGTGCCACCCGTTCTCCGGGGTGCGGCCGGCGGCGAGCTGGGTGGCGGCCCCGGCGAGGACGAGGACGATGGGAAGGAACACGACGATCGGCCAAGCCAGGGAACGCTTAAGCTTGATCAGTTCGGCGGACAGGGCGCTCATGTCAGGCCTCCTGACGGTCGAAGCGGAAGGTGAGGGCAGCGAAAAGGCCTCCCACGATCACGGTGAGGGCGATGATGCTCGGGTAGGAAATTGGCAGTGCCTGGATCATCTCGCCCTGGTAGCCGGCGGCCCGGGCGAGGGCGTAGTAGCCCCACGGGGTGAGATGCGCGGCGACGGCCGGCAAGCCTTGGGAGAACACGGCGAGTATGCAACCAAGCACGCCTATGCCGAGGGCAACGAGCTGGTTCTCCACCTTCGCCGACAGCAGGATGTGCAGGGCCAGGACCGCAAGGTTGACGACGAGCATGCAGAGCGTGAATCCGGCCCAGTGTGCAAGCGGCGCCGGGGGCAGGATGCCGGCAAACACTTTCCCGAAGGCGAGAACGATGAGGCTGGAGCCGATCGTCACCGCGGCGACGATGAGCCCTAGAGCCACGAGCTTGGCTCGGCACAGCCCACCGGGGGTGATGCCAGAGGTGGATTGTAGTAGCCAGCCGTTGCCCTGGTGCTCGATGTCGGTCTGCCGGGACGCGAGCACCGCCAGCAGCAACGGGGAGATGAGAGGAATGCCGAGTGACATGCCCGCCAGCAGCGCATTCCACGCCCCCGGCGTGTCGGGGTCGAAGTCCGGGCTGGACACGACCGCGAACAGCGACAGGGCCAGTACACCGATGACCATGATCGTCGCGACGAGCCCGACTTTCAGATGCCGCATTTTGGCGAACTCGTTCGCCACGGCCCGCCCGGTCACAGTCCACCGCCTGCGGTCAGGCTCATGAACACGTCTTCGAGGGTCTGTTCTTGGCGACGTACGCCGTAAATACCAACCTTCTCGCCGACGAGGGCGGCGACGACGCCGGCGGTCTGCCGGTCGTCCAGGCCGGGTACGGCGACCTCTCCGGTCTCGGTGAGGCGTGCGCTGAACGATTGCAGGGTCACGGTGGCGGCGTGCGGGTTCGAGCAGGTGATGATCACGTCCGGGTTGGAGGCGACCAGCAGCTGGTCGCGGGAGCCCTGGAAGATCATCCGCCCGCCGGAGAGGATGCCGAGCATCGTGGCGGTCTTGTCGATCTCGCCGAGCAGGTGCGACGACACCATGACGGTCACTCCGTCGTCGGCGAGGCGGCGCAGCAGGGTGCGCATCTCCTCGATTCCGGCTGGGTCCAAGCCGTTCGTTGGCTCATCAAGAATGAGCAACCTCGGCTGCCGGGCGAGCGCCATCGCGATACCGAGGCGCTGCTTCATGCCGAGGGAGTAGTTGCGGACCTTCTTGTCCATCTGGTCCTGCAGCCGGACGGCACGGACCGCGTAGTCGATCTGCTGCCGGTTCAGGCCGAGCATCCGCTGCACCAGACGCATGTTCTCCGCCCCAGTCAGATGCGCATAGCCGGGCGGGGCCTCAATGAGAGAACCGATCCTGCCCAGCAAGTCGCGGCGAGTGGCTCGGGTCATGGGCTGCCCCATGATCTGCACCTGCCCACTGGTGGGCTGGACGAGGTTCAGCAACATCTTCATCGTCGTGGACTTCCCGGCCCCGTTCGGGCCGAGGAACCCGTACACGCTCCCGGCCGGGACGGACAGGTTCAGGTTCTCGACGACGGTGCGCTGCCCGTAGCGCTTGGTCAGATCAGCGGTGGCGAGGATCGTGGAAGACATGCCTCAACGATCCCGAAATCACGCGCCTGAATCGTCTCGCCACAGGCATATCTTCTACGTACCACTTGAGGCATACGCCAGCCGCCGCATATGCCCAAAGTCATATAGAGCAGGCCTTATGGGGTCAGCGTTCGCCAGCTTCGACCAGACCGGTCTCGTAGGCCAGAACGACCGCCTGCACCCGGTCGCGCAGGCCGAGCTTGGTGAGGATGCGGCCCACGTGCACCTTCACCGTGCCTTCCGCTAGCACGAGCTCGGCGGCGATCTCCGCGTTCGACAAGCCGCGTGCGACCAGCCGCAGCACCTCATGCTCCCGCGGCGTGAGCTTATCCAGCCGCACACCCGTCTCGTGTGACTCGGGTCGGTCGGGGCGGGAGCGGGTGAAGTGGTCGAGCAGGCGCCGGGTCGTGCTGGGCGCGACGACCGCGTCTCCGGCGTGCACGTGGTGGATCGCGGCCGTGACTTCCTCGACCGGGGTGTCTTTCAGCAAGAACCCGGAGGCACCGGCGCGGAGCCCGTCATAGGCGTACTCATCCAGGTCGAAGGTCGTCAAGATCAGCACGCCCGGGGCGTCCGGCCGCTCGCGCAGGCGGCGGGTCGCCTCGACCCCGCTCATCCGCGGCATCCGCACATCCATCAGCACCACATCCGCCTCGACACGGCCCAACAGGTCCAGGGCGGTGTCGCCGTCGTCGGCCTCGCCCACGATCTCGATGCCGGGCTGGGACTCAAGCACCATCCGCATCCCCATCCGAATCATCTCCTGGTCATCGACCAACATCACCCGCACCGTCATACCCCCTCCACTTCCCGCGGCAGCACCGCGACCACCTCGAAGCCCCCGCCCGTGCCGGGTCCTGCCGTCAGAGTGCCCTCGTGCGCGGCGACCCGCTCGCGCATCCCGACCAGGCCATGCCCGCCCGAGTCCGGCTGTACTCCAGCCGTCGGGCCGCGGCCGTCGTCGCAGACGCGCACCTCGACCTTGTCCGGCCGGTATGTCAGGGCCACGTCGACGCGGGTGAGGCCAGGGCCGGCGTGCTTGCGCGCGTTTGTGAGCGCCTCCTGCACTACCCGGTACACCGCCAGCTCCACGCCCTGCGGGAGCGGTACAGTCTCCCCGTCCAGAGTGAAGGTAACCGGCATGCCGGCCGTGCGGGACTGGGCGACCAGATCGCCGAGCTGGGCGACGCCTGGCTGCGGTGCCCGCGATCCCGGCTCGTCATCGCGGAGTACCCCGAGCATGCGCCGCATCTCCGCAAGCGCTGTCCGGCCCGTGTCCCGCACCCCGAGGATCGCCGTCTTCGCCCGATCCGGCTCCGTGTAGACCTTCGCAGCCGCCCCGTCGGACATCACCACCACCACGCTCAGGCTGTGCGAGACGATGTCGTGGATCTCCCGCGCGATCCGCTCCCGCTCGTCGGCGACCGCGATCCTGGCGTTCGTCTCTCGCTCCCGCTCCGCTTGCTCTGCCCGTTCCCGCAGGCCAGCGATGTATTGGCGGCGGATGCGCACCAGTGTGCCCCAAGTCCATACCCACAGCGTCACCACAATCAGCACGCCGAGCTGCCCCACGTCGATGAAGTCTGCGCCGAGGCGCGGAACGACGGCGACCAGCAACCATGCCAGCGTCACCACGGTTCCGGCGAGTGAGACCCACCAGAGATAGCGCGTCGCCACGTTGTAAACCGCGAACAGCAGCATCGCGTCCGCCGCGAGGATCGGCGCTCCGAGCATCAGCTGGACGCATGCGGCTGCCAGTATGACCCCGAGCACGGCAATTGGGTAGCGACGACGCAGCAGATATGGGCCGCATAACACCACAGACACGACCACCAGTCCAATAGCCGCGATAACGTCGTCGACGTAGATCGGGATGATCGGCAGGTTATAGAGAAACACACCCACCATGACGAGCAGATCCAGCAACCACGCCCGAGAGCCCAGCCACGAACCCGGCCGCAGCGCCGCACCGGGGGCGACAGAGGCACTGGGTGTGCTTACGGGTGTCGGGCCATCCATGCTTTCCAACGCTACCGCTGCAAGCTGACAGAAAAGCAAAGCACGGATACCCCGTGCTGGAGCGTTCTCGCTGCTACGACAGCCAGCACGTCCGATTCGTTCTCAGATGGAATCGGGCCCCCTGCACTCGACAGCGGGAGTCTTCGCTCGCTGTGACGGCTCATCTCCGGGCGAATCTCAGGGACGGCTGTCGTACCAGGCGTCCTCGGCCTCTTCATCGGCGCTGCGCTTGCGCCGGTGCAGACGGGTCTCCGAGGACCCGCCGAGCACGGCCTCGCCGTAGCGGCCACCTGACTGGGTGATCCGGGCGCCGGAGACCAGCGCGTCCTTGTCGATCACCTGCAGTCCGCCGGCCGCGCCTGTCTGCGCGTCCGGGGCGTCGGCACCGTAATGGCGGGAGAGTCTGACCGCCTCCTCGCGGTTCTTTCGCTCCCGCACCGCCATATAGATCAGGGCGATGACGATCATCACGCCGAAGGCGATCCACTGCAGCTGATAGGACAGGTGTGAGCCGGGGTCGGTATCCGGTTTGGCCAGGGGTGACAGCGCCGAATCGGCAGCCGGATCCTCCCGGTCGAGCTGCGCATAGGCGTGCCAGTAGGGGTCGGACAGGCCCGGGAGCCTCCGGGGGTCGATCGCCTTGAGCGTGCCGGGGGGATTGTCGTCCTTCGTCCCGTCCTGCGTGGGGCGCAACCAGCCGGTCACGGTGATGCGTCCCGGGGCCGGCTGGGGCAGCTCGGAGGCCTGGGGCAGGCCGCCGGTGTTCTTCGTGGGCAGGAAGCCGCGGACCACCAGCAGGGTGTGCCCGGTCTGCGCGCCATCGAGGCGCAGCGGGGTGACGACGTAGAAGCCGGGGGAGCCGTCCTGGCTGCGGTTGCGCGCCACGACGGTGTGTGCGGTGTCGTAGGTTCCAGTGACCCGGATATGCGACCATTCAGCCGTCGGGTCCAGCGGGGAGTCGGAGCCGGGCAGGACCGCGGACAGCTCGCCGGGGGCGGCACCGTAGTGGGCCTCGATATTGGCGATCTGCGCGTCTCTGGACTGCCTGCGGTGGTTCTGCCAGTTCGACAACAGCAGGCAGACGACGACGAGCACCAGCGCGAATGCGGCGTATCGAATCCACCGGGCGCTGAAGACGAACCGGTAATCGTGCTTGACCGACAACTCAGCCGGCTCCTTCCGGGATTTCCGTGACCGCGACCGTATCGCGCAGGAATCCGCGCAGGTCGAGGAACTGGGACAGGTGATTCAGGTGGGCCGGGCACGCCAGCCAGACCTTGCGGCGTTCGGGGGTGTGCAACCCGGGATTGTTCCACAGCAGTGCCCACTCGGCTGGTTCCCCACAGCCCTTGGCCGAACAGTGCAGCGGTGCGTCGTCGGCGGCGCTCATCGGCGGTCCTCCGGGGTTCCGGGCGGGAGGGGATTGACGATTTCACCGTAGACCACATCGTCCTCCGGCCGGCCGTCGTCCCTGCTGTGCGGGGCCGAATCGACTGGCTGCTGGGGCAGCTCGGGGGCATCACCGGAGGTGGTGAAGGCATCGGAGCGCAGGCGTTTGGCCTCGGCCCGGTTGTTCGCGATCAGCACCGCGATCCAGGGCAGGATGATCGCCAGAATCGCCGCAACCCAGCGCAACCAGCCATGGAACAGGAAGACCGCCAGGATGAAGCAGACGATGCGGGCCCCCATCGCGATGAGGTATCGCGTCTCACGCGTGCTGATGTCCTTCTCATGGGACTCCGCCGCGTCTGTGATGTTGATCGGGCTGCGCTTATTCACGTCGTCTTCGGCTCGGGTACGGTTCGCCTGCCAGCATACTCTTCCACTATGGGGTCGGGATACCGATTCGGGGCCAACCTGGGTTAGGTTTGTGTGCGAAGCCGTGTCACGGCTCTCGATCGTTTTTCTAGGGAAGGAACCATCACGTGAGTGAACCGCGCGTCGTGCTCGTCACCGGAGGCAACCGGGGCATCGGCCGGAAGATCGCAGAGGAGTTCCTGGCCGCCGGGGACAAAGTCGCCGTCACCTCGCGCAATGGGGAGGCGCCGGCCGGCGCACTGGCCGTCGCCGCCGATGTCACGGACTCGGCCTCCCTGGACGCGGCGTTCACCCGCGTCGAAGAGGAACTGGGCAATGTGCAGATCGTGGTGGCCAACGCCGGCATCACCGCCGATAACCTGCTCATGCGCATGAGCGAAGAGGACTTCGAACGGGTCGTCGACACGAACCTGACCGGAGTCTTCCGGACCGTGCGCCGCGGCATCACCAATATGATCCGGGGCCGGTGGGGCCGGATCGTGCTGATCTCCTCGGTCTCCGGCCTCTACGGTGTGCCCGGACAGGCGAACTACTCCTCGGCCAAGGCCGGCCTGGTCGGCATGGCCCGGTCGATCACCCGTGAACTGGGCGCACGCGGCATCACCGCCAATGTTGTGGCCCCCGGGTTCATCCGCACGGAGATGACCGATGAGCTGCCGGAGAAGAAGCAGAAGGAATACCTGGCCAATGTGCCCGCCGGCCGTTTCGCCGAACCCGAAGAGGTCGCCAAGGTCGTCCGCTGGATCTCCTCGGACGAGGCCGCCTACATCTCCGGCGCCGTGATCCCGGTCGACGGCGGCCTGGGCATGGGCCACTGAACCCCGATCAACCACGTACAGAATCAAAGGAGAAACTGCTATGGGAATCCTGGATGGCAAGCGCATCCTCGTCACCGGTGTGCTGACCGAATCGTCCATCGCCTTCGCCGCCGCCCGGCTGGCGCAGGAACAGGGCGCAGAAGTGATCCTGTCGTCCTTCGGCCGACAGATGAAGATCACCACGATCATCGCCGAGCGCCTGCCGCACCCTGCCACCGTCATCGAGCTCGACGCGACGAATGAAGACGATCTGGCGGCACTGCCCGAACGCCTCGGCGGGAACATCGACGGCATCGTCCACGCGATCGCCTTCGCCCCCAAGGACGCCCTGGGCGGGGTGTTCCTCGACACCCCGTTCGAGTCGGTGTCGAACGCTGTGCACGTGTCCTCGTACTCGCTCAAGGCGATCGCCGTGGCGGCCAAACCGGTGCTCAATCCCGGTGCCGCGATCGTCGGCCTGACCTTCGACGCGACCGTCGCCTGGCCGGCCTACGACTGGATGGGCGTGGCCAAGGCCGCGCTCGAATCCACCTCGCGCTATCTGGCGAAGTACCTGGGCGCCGACGGCATCCGCGTCAACCTGGTCTCCGCCGGCCCGTTGAAGACGACCGCGGCGAAGTCGATCCCCGGCTTCGAGGCCTTCGAGGACGTGTGGGGAACCCGCGCGCCCCTGGGCTGGGATCAGACGAACACCGAACCTGCGGGCAAGGCGATCGTCGCGCTGCTCTCCGACTGGTTCCCCGCGACCACCGGGGAGATGGTCCACGTCGACGGCGGCCTGCACGCCACCGGCGCCTGAGCCCACCGGCGCGGTAGAGTCGCTGCATGCCGACTCTCATCCTGGCCCGTCACGCCCACGCAGCCCACAGCCCTGGCACAACCGATTTCGATCGGCCGCTGACCGGGGCGGGGCTGGCCGAGGCGCGGCGGGCCGCCGCTTTCCTGGCCGCTGAAGCCGCCGCACCGGTCGACTACGCGGTGGCCTCGGCGGCGCTGCGGACCCTGCAGACCGGCGGGGCCGTGGTCGAGCAGGCCGGTGTCCCCGGCCTGGAGCTGGTAGCCGATACCGGCCTGTACGAAGCAGCCGTCCCGGCCTGGCTCGAGGTCATCTCCACGACTCCGGCTGAGAGCCGGTGCGCCTATCTGGTGGGCCATCAGCCCACCGTGGCGGCCACCGTGCTCACCCTGGCGCCGGCCACGGCGCTCACGGCGTTTCGGCCCAGCACCTTGGCAGTCTTCGAACTGCCCGGTTGGGACCTGGCACCGGGGGACTACCCGGTGCCGCACATCGTGGACTTCTGCTAGCAGGCCAGCCCGGTCACGGCCGACCACACGGCGCGCATATCGCGGACGTCCAGGGCCACATCGGCCACCTCGCGCAGGGCGGGTTTGGCGCAGAAGGCCACGCCCAGGGCGGCCTGACCGATCATCAGCGCATCGTTCGAGCCGTCGCCGATCGCCACGGTCCGCGCGGCGTCCAAGCCGTATGCCTCCACGAGCCGGGCCAGGGTTGCGACCTTGACGTGCTTGTCGACGATCTGCCCGGTCACCCGGCCCGTCAGCTTTCCGGCCTCGACCTGAAGATGGTTGGCCAGCACATCGGTGATGCCCAGGGGCTCGGCCAGGGCGCGCACGATCGGGGTGAAACCCCCGGAGACCAGGGCGACCCGGCCACCGGCGGCCTGCACCCGCGCCACGAACTCCGGTACCCCGGGGGTGTAGGTGACCCGCTCGGCGGTCGCGGCGAGCACGGATTCGTCCAGACCCGCCAGCGTCTGCACCCGCGCGTGCAGGGACTCGGCGAAGTCGAGCTCTCCGCGCATCGCGGCCTCCGTGACCCTGGCGACCTGCTCGCCCACCCCGGCCTGATCGGCCAGCAGGTCGATCACCTCTTCATTGATGAACGTCGAATCGACGTCCATGATGACCAGCTGCGGGGGCTGCTGGGCCAGGGCCGGCGGGATCGTCCAGACGGCGGCGTCGCCGGATGCGGCGGGTGCTGCGCTGAGTTCGGACTCCACGGTGAAAGAGGTGCCGGTGGGGGAGGTGGTGGGGATGATGCGGGAGACTCGGTACATGCCGGTCAGTCTACCGGCCGGTCGCCTGCGGCACCGTGGTCAGCACATCGGCCGCCGCGCGGTGCAGCTGGGACAGCAGTGCGCCCACCTGAGCCGGGGCGATGCTCAGCGGCGCCAGGATTGGCGACATCGATTCGTGGATGTCCAGGGCCGCGTGCACCGCGCCGACATAGCGCGGAGCCGGCAGCAGGGCCGCGATCCCATCGCGAATGGACGAACTCATATCGGCCTGCCAGTCCCGCCAAGCTGCATTGGCGATGGCCTCGGGAATGTCGGGGGTGGACTCGACGATGCGCAGCCCTGCCATCACGGTCTCGCGTAGCCGGCGGCACGCCTCTGCCGCGGTCACCACGCCCAGCCCCGCGAAGGGAACACGGGCGCAGTCGAGGACGCGCACCTCGGCGTCGGCGCCGAGTACCAGCACCGCCCTGGCCGGGCCGTAACCGCCGAAGTCCCCGGGCCCATGTGCCACGGCGACGGCGCGCGCCGCGGCGATCACGCGGGCGTGCGCAGGGTCGACCGCCGGCACGGTATACGGCAGGCTCGGGTGCACGGGAACGAAGCGCAGGGCGGCGATACCGGATCTGCGCGCCTGCCCGACCCACAGGAGCAGCCCGGCGGGTCCTCCGCCGAGCGCGTCCTCGACGACGAAGGGCACGGGGGCCTCATCGGCCAGGAACGTCTCGACGACGGAATCGGGAGAGGTTCGACCGTCCAACAGGGCATTGACCGACAGGGTCGTCAGCAGGGTTGCGAGCACGGTTTCCACAGCCGTTCAGACTACCCCGCGGCACCAGCCGATGGCACCCGCGGGGCCCGCCGGGCGTCGGGTCGGCGTGCGATATCGTAGGCACCATGACGGAAGTGCTGAAGTTTGACGATGTCCGCGTGCGCCGCGGTGACAATATGCTGCTCGACGGGATCGACCTGGCTGTCTCCGAAGGCCAGAACTGGGTGATCCTGGGACCAAATGGCGCGGGCAAGACGACCCTGCTGGAACTGGCCGCCGGCCGGATGCACCCGACCTCGGGCACCGTGCACATCCTCGAAGAGCAGATGGGCCGCGTCGACGTGTTCGAACTGCGTCCGCGCATCGGCTACGCCTCGGCCGCCCTGGCCGGGCGCATCCCCGGTTCGGAGACGGTCATCAACGCCGTGGTCACGGCCTCCTACGGCGTGTTGGGCCGGTGGGTCGAGGAATACGACGAGATGGACCTGGACCGGGCCCGCGATCTGCTGGGCGCGTTCAATATGGCCGAATTCGCCGAGCGCGCCTTCGGCACCCTGTCCGAGGGCGAGAAGAAGCGCGTCCAGATCGCCCGCGCGCTGATGACCGACCCTGAACTGCTGCTGCTCGACGAATGCGCCTCCGGACTGGACCTGGGCGGACGCGAGGAACTGCTGATGGCACTCTCGGAGATCCTGGTCGACAAGTACGCGCCCACCACCCTGATGGTCACCCACCACGTCGAGGAGATCCCCGTGGGCGTCACTCACGCCCTGCTGCTCAAGGACGGACGGGCAGTGGCCGCCGGTCCGATCGACCAGGTGCTCACGGAGGACAACCTGCACGAGACCTTCGGCTTGAATGTGGTGCTCAGCCGCGAGGCCGGCCGCTACTCGGCCCGCGCCCGCCTGTAGTCCATGGAATTCGACGCGCTCCAGATCGTCCTCATCCTGCTGGCCGGGGTGGGGGCCGGCGCTATCAACGCGGCCGTCGGCTCCGGCACCCTCATCACCTTCCCAGCCCTGGTGGCCTTCGGCGTCCCACCGCAGGTCGCGACGATGAGCAACGCGCTGGGGCTGATCCCGGGCAATATCGCCTCCTCGATCGGCTACCGGGAGGAGATCCGCGGCCAGGGCCGCAGACTGCTGAGCTGGCTGCCGGCCTCCGTGCTGGGCGCACTGCTGGGCGCGTTCCTGCTGCTGCACCTCCCGGAGACCGCCTTCGAGGCGATTGTTCCCGTGCTGATCGTGCTCGCACTCATCATGGTCGTCGTCCAGCCCGCCCTGCAGCGTCACCTCAAGAAGCGCAAGGCGGCAGCCGGGCAGCTCGCAGGCGACATGGGCGAGGTCGGTCCCTCCACGGGCCGCGCCGTCATCGTCTGGTTGGCGATCGCCGCCACCGCGGTCTACGGTGGCTACTTCGCGGCCGCCCAGGGGATCATCCTGATCGGCCTGCTGGGCCTGCTGACCGATGAGCCACTGCAACGGCTCAACGGGATCAAGAACGTCCTGGTCCTGGCGGTGAACACCGTGGCCGCGGCCTGTTACGTGGTCGTCGGCTTCGAGCGGATCAACTGGATGGCGGTGCTGCTCGTAGCGATCGGCTCACTCTTCGGCGGGTACTTCGGTGCCCGGATCGCACGCAAGATCAACCCGACGCTGCTGCGCGGCATCATCGTCGTCCTCGGCCTCGTCGCACTGGTCCGGATCCTGGGGATGGGCCGATGAACACGCGCAAGAAGCCCGAACCGAGCAGGGAACAGGTGCTCGAGGTGGCGGCGGGCGCCGGAATCGACCCCGCCCGGCTGCACTTCTTCACCACCCCGGACGCACCGGAACTGCACGACTACACGGACTTGACCGATGTGGCCCTGCGGCGGGTGCGGGAACCGGCCGAGGGCCTGTTCATCGCGGAATCGGACAAGATCATCCACCGGGCCATCGCCGCCGGCATGACGCCGCGCTCCTTCCTCATGTCCGCCCGCTGGTTCGCCGACCTCGCCGATGTGGTGGCGGCGAGCACCGCCCCCGTCTTCATCGGCTCCGAGGCCGCGGTCAGTTCGCTGACCGGGTTCCACCTGCACCGCGGGGCACTCGCGGCGATGGTCAGGCCCGCCGACCGCCCCCTGGCCGAGGTGCTCGACGGCGCCAGGCGCGTCGTCATCGTCGAGGACGTGGTCGACCATACGAACGTGGGCGCGATCTTCCGGTCCGCCGCGGCCCTCGGCGTCGACGCGGTGCTGGTGACCCCGCGGTGCGCCGATCCGCTGTACCGCCGGTCCATCCGCGTGTCCATGGGAACCGTCTTCCAGGTGCCCTGGACCCGGATCGAACCATGGCCCGACGCCCTGGGAACGCTGCACGACATGGGATTCCACACCGCGGCCCTGGCGCTGACGGAGGATTCCCTGACCCTGCGAGAATTCGCCGCGGCCGGTCACGAGCGCATCGCCCTGGTGATGGGCACCGAGGGTGACGGGCTGCGCCACAGAACGATCGCCGGCTGCGACTCCACCGTGCTCATCCCGATGTCCGGTGGCGTCGACTCGCTCAATGTCGCGGCGGCAACCGCCGTCGCCTGTTTCGCACTTCAGGAGGACTGATCCGTGTCGCCGACCGAACTCGCCGACTACCTCGAGACCGCCCGCATCACCGGTGAGGTCGCAACGCCCAGGGAGAACAACCTCTCCCACATCCGCAGGTTCCTCGCGCAGGAGGAGAACTTCGACTTCGGCGTCGAACTGACCCGCGACTGGGACTTCGATTCGGTATTCGCGCTGATGGTCGCCGAATGCGGCCTGCGCCCCGACCCCGCCTTCACCGAGGGCGTGGACACGATCTCCACGGCCAACTGCATCGCCGGGCTGGACCGGCTGCGCCAGATCGTCGCCGAGGTCGCATCCGACGGGGGCCGGATCCTCTTCGCAACCGGGCACCCGGGCGGTTTGTTCCCAGTGCACGCCGGCCTGGCCGCCTGGGCGCAGAGCCTGGGCGCCGACATCGTGCTGCCGGGCTCCGGCACCCCCGTGCCGGGCCGCGGCGGGTGGCTCATCCACATGAACCGGGTGTGGCTGTGGCATCACCTGGCCGGTCAGCCTCACACCCACTATCCCGAACCGATGGCAGCCCTGCTCGACGCCCTGCCCGCCCTGGGCCAGGAATTGCCGGACCTGGTCGTGGCCGATCACGGGTGGGCCGGCACCGCCGGTAGCAGGGGATTGCGGACCGTCGGATTCGCCGACTGCAACGACCCCGCCCTGTTCGTCGCCGCGGCCCAGGGACAGTTGGAGCTGACGATCGGCCTGGACGACGGGGTCTACCCCGAGCTCTATGCGCCGATGACGGAGTACCTGACCCGCCCTTGACCGGCCCCCGGAGCCGGCCGGATTCCTAAGCCGGTTCTCATCTGGGCGTTCGACACCGGGGGCGGACTCGGGGCACGCTTGGAACATGAAACGCCTGACCGGTCTGGGGGTGACCCTGGTCGTGACCCTCGTGACCCTGCTCGGGTGCGCCGTGTTGGTGCACTCGTTGTCCGGCGGGAGCGCCGAGGAACCCGATCTCACCCCCATCCGGGTCACGGCGACGCCCACTGCCTCCGCGCGTGCCACGCAGACCCCGAGCGCCTCCGCCGCCACCCCGGCGCCGAGCCCCTCAGCACAGCGGCGGGCCCGGACTCCCGCTGCTGACTCCGGCGGGGCTGGGCGGGACGAATCTGCACCGCGGACCTCGGCGCCGGACTTCCAGAAGGCCCCCAATCGGCCCAAACACCTCGAAGACGATGACGACGAGGACCAGGAGGATGACGACGAAGATGACGATGAGGACGATGACGATGACGATGAGGATGACGACTGATGGGAGTCGTACGCCGGCGCGCTGAGGCCCGCCGCCCGGCCAGCGTCGGTTTCCGTCTGACCGCTGGGGTGACCGTCATCGTCGCCCTGGCGCTGCTGGCCGTCGGAGTCGTGCTCTACATCGCCCAGTCCGCCGCTCTGCAGACCAGGATCGACAGGTCGATGACCCAGGAGATCACCGAATTCCGCGATCTGGCCGCCAGCGGCATCGACCCGGACACGGGTGAGCACTTCAGCAGTGTCGACCGGATGCTCAGCGTCTTCCTCGCGCGCAACGAACCGGAGTCCGCGGAGACCCTGTTCGCCTTCAAAACCGACGGCACCGTCATCTACCAGGGGATCGACGACGGGGTGCTGCGGCAGAAGGAGGAATTCCGGTCCCGTGTCACCGCCATCCAGGACGCCGGCGGCCTGACCGAGGTCAGGATCGGCGGGTCCCTCTACCGGATGAGCGTGCTGCCGGTCAGCCAGCCGGGCCAAGCGGGGGCCTTCGTCGTCGTCCACAATGTCACCACCTCCCGCGGCGAACTCACCGAGTTCATGCGCACCTATGCGATCGTCGCGGTGTTCACCGTCATCGTCGTGGGGTTCCTCTCCGGCTATCTGTCCCGCCGCCTGCTCGAACCGGTGGCCAGCCTGCGCGCGACGGCCCAGTCGATCTCCTCGGGCGCCCTGGACAAGCGCCTGGAGGTCACCGGGCACGACGACCTGGCGGAACTGGGCAATACATTCAACGCCATGCTCGACCGGCTCGAGCAGGCCTTCGAAACCCAGCGGAAGTTCCTCGACGACGCCGGGCACGAACTGCGCACGCCCCTGACGATCCTGCGCGGGCACCTCGAAGTGCTCGACGTCGCCGATGTGGACGACGTCGAACAGACCAGGGAACTGCTGCTCGACGAGATCATGCGGATGTCGCGGCTGGTCGACGACCTGCTGGTCCTGGCCAAGGCCCGCCGCCACGACTTCGTGCGCGCCGAACCGGTCGACCCGGCGGTCCTGCTGCCCGAGGTAGTCGCCAAGGCCAGCGGCCTGGCCCCCCGCCACTGGCACCTCGAACCACCACCACGCACTGTCATCACAGCCGATCCCCAGCGCCTGACCCAGGCCCTCCTCCAACTGGCCGACAATGCGGTGCGCCACACGGAACCCGGGAGCACCATCTCCTTCGGCGCCCAGGTCCACGCCCAGGACGGAACCGTCGACCTGTGGGTCGCCGACGACGGACCCGGCGTGCCCGAGGAGATCCGCGCGGAGATCTTCCACCGCTTCTCCCGCGGCGACACGAACGAATTGGGCGCAGGCCTCGGCCTGGCGATCGTGCAGGCGATCGCCGCCGCCCACGGCGGCCGGGCCTCGCTCGATCCCCCCGATCCGGCCCGCAGCGGAGCGGTGTTCCGCCTGAGCCTGCCAATCGACCCCACCCCATCCAGCGACTGACCGAAAGTACGAGGCCCATGAGCCGTATCCTCATCGTCGAAGACGAACCGCGGATCTCCGCATTCATCGCCAAGGGCCTCAAGGCCGCCGGCTTCACCCCGACCACGGCGGGCGACGGAATCGCCGGGCTGTCCTACGCCCTGTCCGGGGAGTTCGACCTCATGGTCCTCGACATCAACCTGCCTGGCCTCGACGGATTCGAAGTCCTCGACGAACTGCGCACCTCGCGGCCCGAACTGCCCGTCATCATGCTCACCGCCCGGGACGCGGGATCCGATACGGTGGCGGCCCTGGAGGGCGGGGCGGTGGACTACATGGTCAAGCCCTTCAACTTCGCCGAACTGGTCGCCCGCATCCGGTTGCGCCTGTCCCAGGCCCAACCCGTTCCGGAGACGCCCACGGAGATCGTCGCCGGCGACGTCCGCATCGACCTGCTCAAACGCCGCGCCTCGGTCGCCGGCACCGATGTGGACCTGTCATCACGCGAACTGACCCTGGCCGCCGTGCTGATGGAGCACCGCGGCCAGGTGCTCTCCCGCGAACAGCTGCTCAGCCACGTGTGGGGCTACGACTTCGACCCGGGGTCCAACGTCGTCGACGTCTACGTGGGCTACCTGCGCAGAAAACTGGGCGCGGACTTCGTCACGACCGTGCGCGGGCTGGGCTATCGCGTGGACTGAGCTGCGACTGCGGCCGGCACCACACGTATAAGAGCCCTCTCATCGACGCCTCATCTGCGCCTTATACCCACCGTGTTGACTGGGAGGCATGGACACAGGACCGCACGGACAGGCAGGCGAGGACGAGCAGGGGGCCGGCAGATGACGGTGACGGTCGCGATGTACTCCCACGATTCCGTGGGACTGGGGCACTCCCGGCGCAATCGGGCGATCGCCCATGCACTGGCCGCGGATCTGCCGCGCCTGACCGGCCAGGACGTCTGCGGGGTGCTCATCGCCGGCCACCCCGACGCGCCCAGGGACTCGCTGCCGGCCGGCTGGGACTGGCTGGTCCTGCCCGGTTTCGCCCGTACCGGCTCCGGCTATGCACCGCGCCGCCTGCAGGTCGGCTCGAAGCGCCTGGCCGGAGTGCGCACCGCGGCCCTGTCCTCCGTGCTCGACGCCCTGGCGCCCGATCTGTTCATCGCCGACCGCCACCCCTTCGGCGTCGGCGGGGAACTGCGCACGCCCCTGGCCCGGCTGCGCGCCTGGCATCCGACCCGCACGGTCCTGGGCCTGCGCGAGGTCCTCGACACCCCCGGGGTGATGACCGCCGAATGGGACCGTGCAGGCGGCCAGGAACAGATTTGCGAGGCCTATGACGCGGTCTGGGTCTACGGGGACCCGGACGTCTACGATCCCCGCACCACGGGGGAGTTGCCGGCGGGACTGGCCGCCCGCGCCCGGGCCACCGGGTATCTGTCACACGGCCGCCCGGCCGACGCCGGCACCGCACCGGCCGGCCCCTACCTGCTCACCGTGCTCGGCGGAGGTTCCGACGGCGGACCGGTGGCGCGCGCCGCTGCAGCCGCCGAGGTGCCCGCCGGGTGCGAGCACCTCGTCGTGACGGGCCCGCAGATGCCACCGGCCGAGGTCGCTGCCGTGCGCGCCGCCGCCGGCGAGCAGACCCTCGTGCTGAACTCCGCGGCGAACGTGCCGGAACTCATCAGGGGTGCGCGCGCAGTGGTATGCATGGCCGGCTACAACTCCCTGACCGAGGTGCTGGCCACCGACACCCCGGCACTGGTCGTCCCGCGCACGGCCCGCAGAGCCGAACAGCCACGGCGGGCGGCGGCCCTGGCCGGCCTGGGCCTGGTCGACTCACTGTCGCAGGAGGCGTGCACGCCCCAGACGGTGGGTGCCTGGTTCCGACGCGCCCATTCGGGGCCCAGGATCCAGCGCACCGGGGTCGACCTGGAGGGCCTGAGCCGCATCGGCTCGCTGGCCGCCGAACTGCTGGGCTATCCCAGCACCACCGAGACCATGAACCACCAGCAGATGCAGGAGTCCTGTTTTGTCGCCTGAGACGCGTCCCGTCACCGGCTATGTGCTCAAAATGTACCCGCGCTTCTCCGAGACCTTCGTCGTCTCGGAGATCCTGGCCAGGGAGGCCCGTGGGGAGAAGATCGTCATCTTCGCCCTGCGGCCGACCACCGACGCCCGGTTCCATCCCGAACTGGCCCGCGTCGCCGCCGAAGTGATCCACGTGCCCAGGGCCGCGAGCCCCCACCGCTGGTGGGACCAATGGCAGCGGACCGCGCAGTGTGAGAACCTGGCCGGCGGTCTGCAGCGCGCCCTGCCCGAATTGCTGGAAGCCGGCCACGACGATGCCGGCCAGGCCGTCGCCCTGGCCCGCCTGGCCCGCGAACACGGGGTGACGCACTTACACGCCCACTTCGCCTCGGTCGCCACCACCGTGGCCCGCCTGGCCGGGCGGATCGCCGAGCTGCCGTATTCGTGCACCGCCCATGCCAAGGACATCTTCCACATCTCCGTCGACGAGGCCGACCTGGCCCGGAAATTCGCCGATGCCCACCACGTCGTGACGATCAGCCAGTACAACCTGGCCGATCTGCGCCGCCGCTTCCCCGGAACCCGCCTGCACTTGGTCCACAACGGACTCGAACTGGATCGCTTCCCCTACCGGCCGCACCGGGAATCCGGGACGCGGATCCTGGCCGTGGGCCGCCTGGTGGAGAAGAAGGGCTTCGGACTGCTGATCGGGGCCGCGGCCCGGCTGCGCGAGCGCGGCACACCGGTGAGCGTGGACATCGTGGGCGACGGCCCGCTGGCCGCCGAACTGGCCGCCCAGATCACCGCCGCAGGCCTCGAGAACACCGTCAGACTGCTCGGGCCCCGCACCCAGGCGGAGGTCCGCACGATGCTGGCCGAACACGATGTGTTCGCCGCCCCCTTCGTCATCGGTTCCGACGGCAACGCCGACGGCTTGCCCACCGTGCTGCTCGAGGCCATGGCATCGGGCATCCGCTGTGTGGCCGGCGACGTCACAGCGGTCTCCGAGGTGATCGTCGACGGGCGCACCGGCCGGCTCGTGCCCACCGGCGACGTCGCGGCCCTCACCGACGCCCTGGCCTCGGCCATCGCCGAGGGCGCCGAGGGCCTGGCCCGGCTGGATGCCGCCAGGGCGCTCATCGAGACCCGCTTCGACTCCCGCAGGCAGGCGGCCCGCCTGGCCGAACTGCAGACGCCGGGCCCCGACACCGCACCCCTGCCACCGGTGGTCGTGAACGAACAGCCGGCGGGGGTGCGCGCATGAGGATCGCCTATCTGCTGGCAGACCCCGGCATCGGGGTGTTCGGAACGAAGGGCGCATCCGTCCACGTCCAGGAGGTCATCCGGGCCCTGCGCCGCCTGGGCCACAGCGTCACCGTCTACGCGGTCCGCAGCGACGACACAGTGCCCGCTGACCTGGCCGATCTGCCGGTGGTCGAACTGCCGGTGGCCCGGACTGCGGACACCGCCGCCCGCGAGCGCGCCATCGCCGCGGCCGCCGACTCCCTGGCGCGTGCGGTGACGGTGGCCGGAGCCGACCTGGTCTACGAACGCTATTCGCTGTTCTCCACCGCTGGCTCCCGGGCCGCCGCGGCCCTCGGCGTGCCCTTCGTCCTCGAAGTCAATGCGCCGCTGATCGACGAGCAGGCCAGATACCGGGAACTGCACGACCGGGCGGGCGCTTTGGTCGCCACCGTGGCTCAGCTGGAAGCGGCACGGGTGGCGACCTGTGTGAGCGCCGGCGTGGCGGACTGGGTCCTCCAGCAGTGCCCGGGGGCCCGGACCCTGGTGGTTCCCAACGGGGTCGACGCCCACCGGATCACGCCCGCCGCGCCGACTGCGGGCGGGCCGGCTGCCGACACGCGGACCTTCACCGTCGGGTTCGTCGGCACACTCAAACCCTGGCACGGCACCCACCTGCTGCTCGAGGCATTCGCCCGCGCCGTCACAGCTGAGGCCGCTCTGCCGGGCGGACCTCGGGTCGACTGGCGCCTCGACATCTGTGGCAAGGGCCCGGAACTGGAGTCCCTGCGCGCTCTGGCCACCGACCTCGGGATCGGTGGGCGCACGCTGTTCCGCGGCGCTGTGGCACCGGCACAGGTGCCCGAAATCCTCCACGGCTTCGACGTGGCGACCGCACCCTACCCCGCCGCAGGCGACCACTACTTCTCGCCCTTGAAGGTCTACGAGTACCTGGCCGCCGGCCTGCCCGTGGTCGCCAGCGAGATCGGCGAAATCCCTGGTCTGCTGGGCTCGGACGTTGGCGTCCTGGTGCCGCCCGGCGACGTCGCCGAACTCGCCGCGGCACTCGTTTCCCTGGCCCACGACCCGGTGCGGCGGGCCGCGCTGGGCGCCGCCGCACGGGACTCGGCAGTCAACCGACACTCCTGGGACCGGCGCTGCGGCACCTGGCTGGAGCTCGTATGAGCAAGAAGGACAAGATCCGCGCCTCCGCGGTGCGCCGCACGCTGGAAATCATCCGCCCGCATGCGGGCGGCCAGAAGTGGATCGCCCTGGGCGGCCTGATCGCGCTGCTGGGCGATGTGGCCTTCCGCGTGCTCGAGCCCTGGCCCATGAAGTACGCGATCGACCTCGTCTCCTCGAGTCTGGGCGCCCGCCTAGCGGACGGTGCCCAGATCTTCGGCATCGACCTGGGCCGGAACTCCGCCATCGCCCTGGGTTCCCTGGCACTGGCCCTGGCGATCATCGTGGGTGCCCGCGCGCTGTGCAACTACGCGGCGACCGTGTGCTTCGCCCTGGCCGGTTCCCGCGTGGCCACCCTGCTGCGCTCCCGGGTCTTCAACCACATTCAGCAGCTGAGCCTGAAGTACCACTCCAGGGCCTCCGTGGGCGACACCTCGCAGCGCCTGGTCGGCGATGTGGGTCGGCTCCAGGAAGTCGCTGTGACCGCGGGCCTGCCCCTGCTGGGCAACGTCATCACACTGCTCGTCCTCCTGGTCGTCGTAGTGATCCTCGACCCCCTGCTGTCCGCGGTGGTCGTCGTGGCCGCCGCCGCATTCCTGGTCATCAGCCGTTTTTCCGGCCCGAAGATCACAGGGGCTGCCCGTACCACCCGCAAGGGCGAGGGCAAGCTGGTCCACTCCGCTGCGGAGGCACTGGGCGCTATGCGCGTTGTCCAGGCCTACGGACTGGAACAGACCGTCGCCGCGGACTTCGCCGACGGCAACGCCCGCGCGCTCAAGGCCGGGGTCCGCTCCAAGCGGTTGGCCGCAGCCCTCGAACGCTCCACGGACCTGCTGGTCGGCGTGGCCTCGGCCCTGGTCCTTGCCCTGGGCGGCTGGCGGGTACTGTCAGGGGCGATGACGCCCGGCGACATGGTCCTGTTCATCATGTATCTCAAGATCGCGATGAAACCCCTGCGCGATATGGCCAAGTACACCGGCCGGATCGCCCGCGCCACCGCCTCGGGGGAACGGATCGCCGAACTGCTCGACGAACCCATCGACATCGCCGACGCCCCCGGGGCCATCACGATGGGCCGGGCGCAGGGCGACCTGGACTTCGTTGGCCTGGGCAGCCGCGACGGATACGGCCGCAGCCTGTTCACGGACCTGAACCTGCACATCCCGGCCGGCCAACGGGTCGGACTGCTGGGACCATCGGGAGCGGGCAAGTCGACCCTGGCCGGCTACCTGCTGCGCCTGTCCGACCCCGAAACCGGACAGGTGCTCGTCGACGGCCTCGACACCCGCGAGGTCACCCGCGCCGGGCTGCGCGCCAATGTCTCCATCCTGCTCCAGGAATCCGTGCTGTTCGCCGTGAGCATCCGGGAGAACATCCGCTACGGCAGGCTCGACGCCAGCGCCGGACAGATCGCCTACGCCTGCCGGCGGGCCGGCATCCACGACTTCATCGAAAGCCTGCCCGAAGGCTACGACACCGTGCTCGGCGGCCGCGGCGACACCCTCTCAGGCGGACAGCGCCAGCGCATCGCCCTGGCCAGGGCAATGGTCCGCCAGGCGCCCATCGTGATCCTCGACGAGGCGACGACCGGCTTGGACCCCGAATCCCGCGAGGCGATCGTGGGCAGTCTGGACGAGCTGACAACCGGACGGACCACCCTGGCCATCACCCACGATGTCGCGATGCTGCGCGGCCTCGACCGGCTCATCTGGCTCGAGGGTGGGCGGATCGTCGAGGACGGCGCACCCGCCGAACTGCTCACCCGACCCGGCGGCAGGGTGGCTAGATGGGCCGGCCTGCAAACCCAGGGGCGGGCATGAGGGCGCCCGCGCACCCGGGAGCGCCATCGGACCCGGCGGATCGCAGCACGGACCTGCCGCAGGATCCCGCCGCGGCCGTGCACGCGCTCGCGGCCCTGCCCGCGACTCCCCGGCTGGCCGATCCCGCGGTGCTCGCCGAGCTCCTGGGAGAAGAGGCGGAACCCACATACGTGCGGATCAAACCGGGGGAGTCCCTCATCGTGGCCTGGCGCAGTGCCGTGCCGGAACCGGCGGAGGATGCGGGCCGAGGCCTCGGCGAACGATCCACAGCGGAGTGCCGCCACGGCTTCTGCGCGATCTTCACCGACCCTGCCAAGATCACAGGGGCGCTGCGGCGGGTCGCCAAGGCCGGATCCCGTATCGAAACACACGAACTGGGGGCCGGCCGGGTCCTGCTGACCGGCCCAGCGAGCGCCGACCCTGCCCTGGCCCACGAGGTCCACGCCGTCGTGAGGACACGCCGCTATGGCACACCGGAGACCTGGACGGTACTGAAATACAACCCCCGGCGCAGACTCATCGTGGCAACCCACGACGACCGCACGGGAGAACCCATCGTCCTGCGCATCGGTACGGGACCCGCCCTACCGCTGGTGCGCGCCACCGCACTGTGGCGCAGCCTGGGCGCCCCCGTCCTGCCCAGCATGTCCGTCGGACGGCGCGGCACCACCAGCGCCAGCCCGCTCTGGGGCGCCGGCGACCTGCACTCGCACCCCGACCCGGCCACAGCCTGTGCTGCGGGGCACGCCCTGGGCGCGCTGCACGCGCACTCCAGGGCGGGCGCCACCACGGGCCAGGAGACCGTGCTGCTCCACGGCGACGCATCCCCGGACCAGATCCTGGTGGCGGACCCGGAAGAGCCCACCGGCCAGAAGCCCGCCATCCGCATCATCGACTTGGACCGGGCGACGCGGGGCCCGGCGGCACGCGATGTGGGATCCTGGCTGGCCGCCTGCGAGGTGATCGACCTGGACCGACCTGGAGAGGGAACCCGGCTGGCCACAGACTTCCTCACCGGCTACGGCGCCACCAGGGACCTCGACGACACCGCCTTCACCGCAGAGGTGCGGCGCAGCCAGTCGACGGCCCTGCGCTCCCGCCTGGACGAACCCCTGCGCGCCCTGCGCCCGGATTGGCAGGATAGACGCGCCCGCCTGGTCGCCCTGGCGCTCGCCGCCTCCACGGTACAAGGACCGCTGCGATGAGCCCGGTACCGGCGGGTCCCCAGGTGGCAGGGCAATCCCTCCCGGACGATCCGCGACTGCCTGCACTGGCTCATTTGGCTGGCACTCTGGTCAGCCACAAGCCGGGCAAGCGCGCAGTGGTGCGCAGTCCGGACGGAACCCGGTACACCAAGGTCGTGAGGCCGGGGAAGGCCGCGAAGATCCTGGCAGGAGTGGAACGGGCCAGGCCCTTCGCCGGTCCCTTCGCAACACCCCGGATACTGACGTCCACGCAGGACACCGTGACCTTCGCCGCCCTGGCCGGAGTCGGCCTACACGATGCAGGGGCGTTCACCGAGGCCGCATGGGAGCGGGCCTGGAGGGCCTGTGCCCAGTCATGGCGGCGGTCCGTCGGGGTCGGAACGGAGGACCTGCCGGGGGACACCCCGGTGCACACGGGCCGGGCGGAGGCCCTGATCCTCACCGACAACCTGGCCCGGGCCGGTGGGGTGGAGCGGATCGATCCGGCCTTCGCCGCCCTGCTGGATGAGACAGCGAATCTGCTGGAGGACCGGGACATCGTTCCCGCACCCTGTCACCGCGACCTCCATGACAAACAGCTGTTGTTCGACGGCTCCACCACGCCCGGTTTGCTCGACGTGGACACCGCCTGCATCGCCGATATCGCCCTGGACCCGGCCAATCTGCGCGCCCACCTGAGATGGCGGGCCCGGCAGGGGATCTGGAGCGCATCGCGCGCCCAGGCGGCAGTGGATGCCGTGGACGAGGCGACGGCGCAGGCGGGCGTGGATCCGGCGGCCCTCGACCTGTACGAACGGGCCACCTGGCTGCGCCTGGGCTGCCTGTACGCCGCGCGCCCGGGCTGGCGGGAAACCGCCGCGAAGCTGCGCCGGGACCTGGTCGCCGGTGGAGTATAGGAGTATTCGGGTCCTTGACCAGGATAGGTCAACCTGAGTGGAGGAGCGTGGGTGAGGAGGCGAAGCGGTGACTTCCATACCGGGACTGCGGGCCACCGCGGGATTTCTGGGGGTGAACGTCTGCGTCGTCGTCATCGCATCCGTGTTCGCCTTCCCCGGCCTGGATTTGACATCCGGAGTGTTTTGGCTCTACAGCCTGTGCCTGGTGGGGGTCAATACCTGCATCGTCTGGTTGTGCTCAGCGCTATCCGGGTACGGCGGGGCGACGCCGCGGCGGCGGAACACGCGGACCGTGGTGGGGACCGGCCTGAGCATAGCCGGATTGTTCGTGCTCCTCTGGATAGTGGCGGGAATCCTGGAGAGCACGGGGCGTGGCGATGGTGGTCTGTTGGGAGTGACTTGGGTGGGCCTGCCCGGAGAGGTCGGCACGATCGCCCAAACATGGGTCTTCGGCTTCCTCGGCCTATTCTCCCCGGACGGGCCCGAACGCGGATAGTGCGGTCGGCCGGCAGGGCACTCAGCCGACTTCGATGCCCAGGTCCTCGATCACCTCGACGCCGGGGACGGCGGCCAGGGTGGCACCGGAGAGGATGAGCTTGGAGCCGCGGATGCCCGAGCCCAGGATGATCTCCGGTGCCTCGGCGACGCGGGTATCGATGAGCACCCGGTAGTTCTCCGGCAGGCCGATCGGCCCGATCCCGCCGTATTCCATCCCGGATTCGGCCACTGCGCGCTCCATCGGCAGGAACGATGCCTTGCGCACGTCGATGAGTTTGCGCACCCGCTTGTTGACGTCGGCCTTGGTATGGGCCAGGACCACGCAGGCGGCGATGCGTTCGTCATCGCCGCGGGTGCCGGCGACCAGCACACAGTTGGCCGAGGCCTCGGGCGCCAGGTCGTATGCCGCGGTCAGAGCCGCGGTGTCGGCCAAGTCGGGGTCGATCGCGAACACGTCGATCGGGCCAGCATCTGCACCCGGACCGGCCAGCGCTTGGGCGGTGGCAGGGGCCAGGAGATCGGTTCGGGTGGTGGCGGGGACGGTTTCGACCGAGTCGGGAATACTGTTCCATGTCATGGGAATCACTCTATCGGCCATGCGTCCCGGTTGCCGTGAGCTGTGTCCGGGTGGATCACATACGGTATAGTTGTCTTTTGGTCCGAACCCGGATCGAAGAAGAATTTGAGCACTGGCAGGCCATGTGCGCCCTTCAGGGCCCGGCACCAGGGCTCACAGAATTCGAAAGAGGATACTCATGCAGAAGGACATCCACCCGGATTACCACCCGGTCGTCTTCAACGACCTGGCTTCGGGCACCAAATTCCTGACCCGCTCGACGGTCAAGACCGAGAAGACCATCGAATGGGAAGACGGCAACACCTACCCGCTGGTCGACGTTGAAATCTCGTCCGCCTCGCACCCGTTCTACACGGGCAAGCAGCGCATCATGGACTCCGCCGGCCGCGTTGAGAAGTTCAAGGACCGCTACAAGGGCTTCGGCAAGAAGCACTGAGCTTCTTTCCACTGCACTGTGGCCCGCATCCGTAACAGGATGCGGGCCACAGTGTTTTTTGGTGCGGGGCGATCAGTTCTCATCGGGCGCGTCCCAGGCGCTTTCGCGATCGCGCAGGTCTAGGACCTGCTGGCGCCTGCGCCGGATGGCCATGAAGACGATGACGGCGGCCCCGCCGATAATACCGCCGATCACCCCGCCGGTCGCGGTCGATGAGCCGGTGGTGCCGGTGGGCCAGCCGCCCAGGCCCACATCGATCACCGGCTGACCGGTTTGCATGTGATAGGCCAGAACGGCGACGAGGAACAGGGCGAGCACGGCCCCAATCGTCATTGTGACTGCGAAGCGGCGTCCGGTGGTGCGCAGGGTTGCCCGGTTGAGGTCGACCCCTTCGCGTTTGCAGTAGCCGGCGGCCACTACACCCGTGAGCCCGTTGGCCAAGACGGGCAGGAGCGACCACAAGCCGGCCCCGATCAGCGCAAAGAGGATCCCCACGCAGATGCTCACATATGTTCCGACCGTCGCGGTCAGTGCATAGGCCCGCAGGATGATGTCGCGTTCGCGTTCATCGCCCATCGACGGGTCATTCAGCCCCGCCAGACGGTCGGCGAACTCATTGGTGCGTCGTGTGCTATCGGTCATGATTCCTCCAAGGGGAACAGGTCTTCGACGGTCGCGTCCAGGGTGCCTGCGATGCGCAGGGCCAGGTAGACGCTGGGGGCGTAGTCGCCACGTTCGATCGAGATGATGGTCTGACGGGAGACTCCGACGGTTCCCGCCAACTGGGCTTGGGTCAGCCCTGAGGTTTTGCGCCGCCCCTTGAGTGTGGGGACCGGCGTCCGGGCTTCGACCATGGCACCTCTCTTTCGTCAATGTCAATGATGCTTTACACAAAAAAGTAAAGCATCATTGACATATGATGTCAAGAGTTTTTGACATTCACACGAGGTTCCATTCGGCCGGCCGTTGCACGCCCCCTACTGGTCGAGTTCCTCGGAGGTCTCGATGTCGACGGACAGGGCATCGGCCAGGCGATCGAGCAGGAGCCGGCCGGTGCCCTCGAGTAGGGCACCGGAAGCACTGCGGCTGGCGGCCAGATCCCAGACCCCGCGGCCCATCGCGATCCGGTCGGCGAAGAGCACGACGACCTCCCGGGCGGGGGTGCCTGCCAGTTCGGCCTGCCGGGAATGCCAGACGATCCCCTGGAGTGCGGTTCCACCCTGACCCTGGGTATGGATCTCCCGCGCCACTGTGCGGGTACAGGGATAGTGTTCCGGATCACTGGAGGCGATGCCGGAGCGCTTCACCCCCAACTCCACCAGACGCTGATCGCGCAGATCGGCCAGCCGCAGCTGATGCGGAGTCCGGATACGGGCATGGAGTTTGCCCAACAGGGTCCTTTCGTCCACGATGCGCGGATGGGCCTGCGCGACATTGTGCAGACTGGTCTCCAAAAGAGCTGACTCCAGGTCCTCGGCGAGGTAGAGCGTGGGCACGCGCGCCCCGGTGCGCACGGCGTCGAAGGGCGCGAAGCGAGTATCGCCATAGCCGGGGTTGGCCTGGAAATACCCGTCCTGCGCATCATAGACGCGGTACCATTCCCGCCCGGCAGGGAACTGGGCCACCGGCATCCGCCCCGCCCTCGCACAGTCCACCAGCCGAGTCACTGCGACGGGGCAGCCCTCCGGATCCGGGCAGTCCAGGTCCTGCTCCGGAAACGAGTTCCTCACGCGACCTCGGCGCTGACCGGCCGCTGCGTCAACTCCAGTTCCGCTGCCATCCGGGTCGCGGCCCGCAGTGCCCGCCGGGGATTGTCGCCAACGACTTCCGCGGGGATCCCACCGCTGAGTAGGCCGGACGGGCTGGTCAGCCAGGCCCATAGGGACCAGCCGTTCATCCCGGCGGCCAGCAGGGTGCGCACCAGCGGGGTCATGGATGCTTCGAGGGTCCCATCCGCGGTCAGTTGCAGGGCCGGGATGATCGTCTGCCCGGCGACCTTGAGCGTGAACAGGTCGCCGCGCTCCCGCATCCGGGCGACCCAGGTGCGCGCGGAGCTCTCCCGCGATTGGCGCTTCTGGGCCAGGGACCGGTAGGTCTCATGGTCGTGTTCGAGCAGCAGGGCCTCCCGATTGGCTGCCAGCCGCTGCGCCTGCCGTGCGGTCGCCTCCGGAATCAGGGGGATCGCCGCATCCACCATGGCGCGATTGACGTGGGCATAGAGTGCGGAGCGGGCCCGCAGCTGTTCGCGCCCCGTGGCCTGGAACAGTGCAATGGCCTGCCTGACCTCGTCCTCGCTCAGCCCGGTGACCTCGATATGGTCATCCCCGGCGTGGACGCCGACGTTCTCCGGTACCTGCGTGGTGTTCATGCCCATCACCCCTGTTCGCCTCTTGGTATCGAGTGTAGCAATGTAGCGTCCGTATTCAAGATGCTACATCTGTTCGGTACCGTCTGGGGCGGGTTCCATATGAGCTCCATCATGCAATGTGGCAAGGAGATTGACCAGGGAAAGTACTGGATTCGCACAGAGACGGGCTAGGGTATGGGGCATGACCGAGGAAACGTCTGCACACGAAGAAGTCGCATGGACGATCCGGCATCCGACGCCGGCCGACGCCGACGGGCTGGCCCTCGTCCATGTCACCGGTTGGCGCGAGGCCTATGGTGACCTCCTGCCCGAGCATTTCTACGGCACCCAGGCCATGGTTCAGCGCCGCGCCCTGTGGAGTCGGGGCACCGCACTTCCCGAGTACGTCGCCCGAACCCTGGTCGCCGAGCTCGATGGGGAGATCGTGGGGTTCGCCCTGCGCACCCCGACGCGGGACGAGGACTCACCCGTTCCGGAAGAGCTCGCAGCGATCTACGTCCTGTCCGAGGTCTACGGCACCGGGATCGGGCAGGCGCTGCTCGACGGTGCGCTGGACGGGCGGCCGGCGATGCTGTGGGTCGCCAAGGACAATCCCCGCGCCAGGAGGTTCTACGAGAAGAACGGTTTCCATCCGGACGGCGAGGAGAAGAGCGATCCTGACCTCAAGGGCCTCGTGGAGATCCGCATGGTCCGGCGCTGATCTCCTCCACCGTCGGCCCGTCCTGCCTAGAGTTCGACGGTCCCGGACACGGTCGTCACCGCTCGGCCGCCCACCCAGATCGTCCCATCGGCATCCCGGTCGATCGTCACCCTGCCCGCTCGCCCCAGGCGGGTGCCCTGCGAGACCGTATAGTGCTCCGGTAGCCTGCCCGACGGAACCAGCCACCGGGCGAACCCCGCGCACAGGCTCCCGGTGACAGGGTCCTCGGGAACCCCGCCGTCGGGGAGGAATGCGCGGACCTCCACATCGGCCACGGGCTGACCGGCACCGGTTTCGGCTACCGGGGGATAGGCGCCCAGCACGCCCAGTGCGCTGCCGGCGAAGCGCGCGAAGTCCGGCTCCACATCCAGCACGGTGGCGGCATCGCGCAGCCACAGGCCCAACCAGCCCGGACCATTGTCGATCCACTGGGCGTCCAGGACGTCCTCATCGGCGATACCCAGGACGTCGAGCGCATGCGCCAACTCGGTCCCATTCGGGGAGCCCGTGCGCACGAACCCGGGAGCCGCGAAGGCCAGGGAGCCGTCTGCGGCGATGCGCAGCTCGATCAGCCCCAGGCCGCACTCCTGGATAAGCCCCTGCCGTGTGCCCGCGGCGTTCGCGGCCAGCCAGGCGTGCGCCGAGCCCAGGGTGGGGTGTCCGGCGAAGGGCAGTTCCCCACCCGGGGTGAAGATCCGCAGCCGGTAGTCCGCCCGCGGATCGCCGGCGCGCGACAGGAAGGTCGTCTCCGAGAGGTTGGTCCACCTGGCGAAGGCTGCCATCTGCGCCTCGCTGAGATCATCCGCATCGTGGACGACCGCCACGGGATTGCCGCTGATCGGACCGGAGGCGAAGACGTCGACCTGGGAGAAACGATGAGTGCTCATGGACGCCAGTCTATGTTCGGCCTCACAGTCGGCGGACGCTGATCCGCTCATCGGGCTCGCAGCGGCCGGCGGCCTGGTAGAGGGAGCGGACGCCGGTGGCGTTGTCCAGCGCCCTGGCGATTCCGTGGGCGACCTTCTCCTTGGCGGTGAACACGGCACGGTCCACCGGCAATCCGGTGGCCACACCCGCGGCGATCGCGGAGGCGAAGGAGCAGCCTGCGCCGTTGACCAGGTCGTTGTTGACTTTCGTCGAGGCCAGCACAGTGGCCTCGTGCCCGTCGTAGAAGACGTCGAGGGCCTCTGCCCCGTCCAGGCGGGCGCCGCCCTTGACCACGACGTTGGCCGCGCCCATCGCGTGGATGGCCCGTGCCGCCTCGGCCATCTCCTGCGGGGTGTGCAGCGCATCGGCGCCGGTCAGGGCCGCGGCCTCGTCCAGGTTCGGGGTGATGACGGTGGCAAGCGGCACCAGGTGTTTAACGAACAGGTCGCCCAGATCCACCATGGTGCCGGTGCCCTTGCTGACCAGCACGGGGTCGAACACGAAGGGCAGGGAGCCCGCCCGCCCGCGCCGATCGCGCAGTCGCTCGGCCAGCAGCAGGGCCGATTCCGCCGAGCCCAGCATCCCGGACTTGATGACGTCGAAATCGTGGACGGACAGGGCCGAATCGAGCTGGCGGGCGATCAGGTCCGTGTCGAGGAACTCGATCGCATGCCGGAAGTCCTTGGCGAAGCCCTCTTCCCCGTGGAAGGTGACGATGCAGGTCAGGACGGTCGCGCCGAAGACCCCGTACTCCTCGAACATCTTCAGATCGGCTGCCTGTCCGGCGCCGCCGGTGACGTCGTTTCCTGCAACGGTGAGTGCTTTTCTGGCCATGGGTGCGATTCTACGCCGGGCTCAGAGCCCGCCGGGATATCCCAGCTGCCGCCAGGCCTCGTAGATGCCGATGGCCGCGGAATTGGCCAGGTTGAGTGACCGGCGGGCCGGCAGCATCGGGATACGCACACGCAGGTCCACATGCTCATCGGCCAGCACCTCTTCTGGCAGGCCGGTGGACTCGCGGCCGAACATGAGCACATCGTCGCCGTCGTAGCTCACGTCCTGGAAGTGCTCGGCGACGTGTCCGGTGAAGGCGATGACGCGCCGGTGGCCGAGTTCGGCCCACAGGTGTTCGAGGTCCGGATGCACGGTGACGTGGGCCAGGTCGTGGTAGTCCAGGCCGGCGCGCCGCAGTTTCGCATCGGTCAGGTCGAAGCCCAGGGGCTCGACTAAGTGGAGGTGGGCGCCGGTGACGGCCGCCAGGCGGATGGCGTTGCCGGTGTTGCCGGGGATTTCCGGGGTGTGGAAGACGATCTGCAAAGTCACGGATCAAGTCTAGACGGGCCGTGTCCGTGCCCCGTCCTAGAGTCGGGAACAGAGTAGAACACATATTCGAATCATGTTGATTCATTAGAACAGGAGTTCGATAATAATCCCATGGCAGCACAATCCGCACAGCTGAGAGCACTGAGCAGCCTGCCCGGCATCGGCTACGCCGCAACACTGACCCGGCCGACCTTCCCCGTCACCGGAGTCCTGCAGCGCCTCTTCGCCCACGGCGGCCTGCCGCGCGGCGGCATCCTCACCATCTCGGGCCCGCACGCCCTGCTGCTGGCCCTGGCCACCGCCGCAGGGGCCACGGCACAGGGCACCTGGTGCGCCACCCTCAACATCGGCTCGACCTCCACCCGGACGATCCTGGACCTGGGCATCGACTCGGACCACTTCGTCGACGTGCAGGTGCCGCCGGGCGACTGGCTGCGCGCCACCTCGATCCTCCTGGAGTCCATCGACATCCTCATCACCCGCGTCCCTTTCCACCTGACTGGGGGAGAGGAACAGCGCCTGGCCGCCCGGGTCCGCGAGCGCAGCGCCGGCCTGGTCCTCCTGACACCGGCGCCCGGAACCCACGCCGGCCCGCACCGGCCGGCCCGCCAGGGCGGCAGGCCGGCCGACCGGGATTCCCTGACGGTCTCCGGCTGCCACTGGACGGGTCTGGGGCAGGGCTGCGGCCGCCTGCGCGAGGCCCGAATCACGGTGGACAATCCCACAACGGGCCGGCACTCACTCCTCCTGCCCGACCACCACGGCCGGGCGGGCGCCACCCATGCACCGGAGACGCCACAGCCGGAGCGGAGGCTGCACAGTGTCGACTGACCCGGCAACGCAGGCACCCGCCCAGGCCGGCTCCGCGCCGACCCGCCGCACCCTCGTCCTGACCGTCCCCGACTGGCCGGCCCTGGCCGCCGGCCTGACCCACGGCCTGCCCCCGACGGCCCCCATCGCGGTGCTGGCCGCCGGCCGGATCCACACGGCGAACGCCCCGGCACGCACTGCGGGCGTCCTGCCCGGCATGACGAAACGCGCCGCCCGTGCCCGCCTGCCGCACCTGACGATCCACCCCAGGGACACCGAGGCCGAACACCGGACCTTCGCCACCGCCGTGACCGTGCTCGAAGACCTCGTGGCACGCTTCACCCTGCTGCGCCCCGGCACCATCACCGTCCCCCTGCACGCCCTGCCCCACCACCACTCGGAACCGGACGCATACCCGGACGCACACCCGGGCACGGGGGAGGCCGGCTGGGTCGAACACCTCCTGATCGCGCTGACCGATCGAACCGGCTGGGAGGTCTTCGCCGGCGTGGCCGACTCCACCTTCGCCGCCCTCCTGGCAGCCGAAACCTCACAGCTCGTCCCACCCGGGCACACCGCGGACTTCCTCGCCGGCCAGCCCATCGACGAACTGGCCCGCCTGGAGACGACCCCGCCGACCCTCACCGACACCCTCCACGCCCTGGGCCTGCACACCCTGGGCGCACTCGCCGAACTCCCCGCAGCCCAGGTCTTCGAACGCTTCGCCGCCGCCGGCCTGCGCGCCTGGCACCTGGCCGCCGGCCATGAGGACCGGCTGCCGATCGACCACGCCCGCACCAGAGAACACCACGTCGGCACCCACCTGGAACCGCCGAGCGCGAACACGGACGTGCTCTCCTTCACCGCCCGCACCCTGGCCACGGACTTCCTGACCGACATCCGCGCAACCGGCCACGTCTGCACCCAGATCGGCATCGGCCTGCACACCGTCACCGGAGCACTCCAACAGCGGACCTGGCGGTTGGAGACGATGGACGAGAACACCATCGCCGACCGCATCCGCTGGCAATCCCAATCCCTCCTCACCGATGTGGGAACCACCGACCCCGCACCCGAGGACGCCGATGGCATCACCACCATCGAACTGACGGCCGTCGAACTGTGCGCGCCCCTGGAAACCCAGACCAGCCTGTTCGACACCAGCACCGGCCACGTCTCCAGCACCCTCGAACGCATCCAGGGACTCTTCGGCACCGACGCCGTGCGCACCCCCGGAATCCAAGGTGGCCTGGACGCAGCGGAGACCAACCTGTGGACGCCCTGGCAACAGACACCCGCCGGCCACCGCTCGGCCACCGCGCCCTGGCCCGGCCACCTGCCCACCCCCACACCACTCATGGTCGGCACCACCCCCGTCCACCTGACCGATGCCACCGGCACCCCCGTCACCGCCCGCCCCGACGGCCTGGACACCGCACCCGCCTGGCTGCACACGACCACCGGCCGCCACGCCATCGCAGCCCACTCGGCCCCCTGGCCCGTCGAAGCCCGCTGGTGGGAACCCGCCCCGCTCTACCACGTCCGACTCCAAGTGCTCCTGGACACCGGCGAAGCCCTACTCCTGACCTGCACGGCCGGCACCTGGCACATCACCGGGAGCTGGACATGAGCCGCTTCACCAACCCCGACATACCCTGGCGCGAATTCGAACGCCGACTCTCCCGCACCACCCCCGACCCCGAAGCCACCGGCTCAGACGCACCCACCTTCGCCCGCCCCGACAGACACACCCAACCCATCCGGGAACCGACACCCGCCCGCCCGCCGGCGGACACCGTGCCCTACGCCGAACTGCACGCCCACTCCCAGTTCAGCTTCCTCGATGGCGCCTCCGACCCCGAAGAACTGGCACACACCGCCCACGCCCTGGGCCTGCACGGACTCGCCCTGACCGACCACAACGGCCTCTACGGCGCCGTCCGACTGGCCCAAGCGGCCAAACCCCTGCACCTGCCCACCATCTTCGGCGCAGAACTCTCCCTGGACCTGAAACAGAAGATCCCAGGCCAAGCCGACCCCCAGGCCACCCACCTCCTCGTCCTGGCCCGCGGCGTCACCGGCTACCGCAACCTGTCCACCCAGCTCTCCACCGCCCTGCTGGCCGGAGAGAAGAACCACCCCGTCTACGACCTCGACGCCCTGACCGCAGCCGCCGGAGACTGGTACATACTCACCGGCTGCCGCAAAGGCCACCTGGGCCAAGCGCTCGCGGCCCACCCCGGAGCGGCACCGGGACGCACAGACCCGGCCGGACGGGCCCTGGCCGAACTCGTGGAACGCTTCGGCGAGCGCGTCGTCGTCGAACTGACCCGCGCCGGCCTGCCCACAGACGATGAGCACATCGCCCGGCTGACCGCCCTGGCCCAGGCCTTCGACCTGCCGACGGTGGCGACGAACGCCGTGCACTACGCCACCCGCGCCCGCTTCCACGACGCCCAGGCCCGCGCCGCGATCCGCGCCCGCAGACCCCTAAGCGAACTGGCCGGCCACCTGCCACCGAACGCCTCGGCCCGCCTGCGCGACGGCGCCCGGATGCGCCACCTCTTCGGCCCCGCACCGGTGGCCCACACCGTCACCCTGGCCCGCGAATGCGCCTTCGAACTCTCCGCCGCCCGCGCCGGCCTCCCACACGCCCCCATCCCCGCCGGCACCACCGAACCCGAACGCCTGCGCGCCCTGGTGACAGCCGGCGCCCACCGCCACTACGGCCCCCGCAGCCACCGCCCCGACGCCTGGGCACAACTGGACCGGGAACTCGCCGTCATCGAAACCATGGGCTTCCCCGGCTACTTCCTCATCGTCGAGGACATCGCCCGATTCTGCCGCGACAACGACATCTACTGCCAGGGCAGGGGCTCGGCGGCGAACTCGGCCGTCTGCTACGTCCTGGGCATCACCGCAGTCGACGCCGTGCGCTTCGGACTGCTCTTCGACCGCTTCTTAAGCCCCGAACGCGCCGGCTACCCCGACATCGACCTCGACATCGAATCCGACCGCCGCGAAGAAGTCATCCAATACGTCTACCGCCTCTACGGCCGCGACCACGCCGCCCAAGTCGCCAACGTCATCACCTACCGCGCCAAATCGGCCATCCGCGACGCCGCAGCCGCCCTGGGCCACGACCCCGGCGCCGGGGACGCCTTCACCCGCGCCCTGACCCACCACCGCAGCCTCCCGGCACCAGGCCAGACCCCCATCCCCGCACCCGTCCTGACCCTCGCCGAGAACCTTCTGGACACACCCCGCCACCTGGGCATCCACTCCGGCGGCATGATCCTGGCCGACCGCCCCATCGCCCACACCGTCCCCGTCGAACCCGCCACCATGGAAAACCGCACCGTCATCCAATGGGACAAAGACGACGCCGCCGCCATGAACCTGGTCAAATTCGACCTGCTGGGCCTGGGCATGCTCGGCGCCCTCCACCAGACGATCGACCTGCTGCGCACCCACCGACTCGTCCCCACCGACTTCACCCGCACCGACATCCCCAAAGAAGCCCCAGAGGTCTACGACATGCTGTGCGCCGGCGACGCCATCGGCGTCTTCCAAGTCGAATCCCGCGCCCAACTGGCCACCCTGCCCCGCCTGAAACCCCGCACCCTCTACGACCTCGCCATCCAAGTCGCCCTCATCCGCCCCGGCCCCATCCAAGGCGGCTCCGTCCACCCCTACCTCCGCCGCCGCCAGGGCACCGAAGACATCACCTACCTCCACCCCAGCCTGCGCGGCGCCCTGGAGAAAACCCTGGGCATCCCCCTGTTCCAAGAACAACTCATGCGCATGGCCATCGACACCGCAGGCTTCACCGGAGCCCAAGCCGACGAACTGCGCCGCGCCATGGGCTCCCGCCGCTCCCACACCCGCATGGAAGCCCTGCGCCACGACTTCCACACCGGCGCCGCCACCCGCGGCATCGACCCCGCCACCGCCCAGACCATCTTCGAGAAAATCGCCGCCTTCGCCGACTACGGCTTCCCCGAAAGCCACGCCATCAGCTTCGCCGGCCTCGTCTACGACTCCGCCTGGCTCAAACACCACCACCCAGCCGCCTTCACCGCCGGCCTCCTGCGCAGCCAACCCATGGGCTTCTACTCACCCCAATCACTCATCGCCGACGCCCGCCGCCACGGCGTCACCATCCAACCTGCCGACATCAACGCCTCCACCGCCCGCACCGACATAGAACCCACACCGGCAAACCCCACCGCACCCGCCATCCGCCTCGGCCTCGACCAAATCCGCGGCATCACCACCAGCACCGCAGAACACATCACCACCACCCGCGGCACCCACCCCTACACCAGCCCCGAAAACCTCGCCGAACGCACCGGCCTCGACACAGGCGCGCTCGCCGCCCTCGCCACAGCGGGAACCCTCGACACCCTCGGCCTCGACCGCCGCCAAGCCCTCTGGATCACAGGCTCCCTGACCGGCATCGGCCCCGACACCCTGCCCGGCACCTCACCCATCTACCACACACCCACCCTGCCCACCCTCAGCCACTTCGAAACCACCCTCGCCCAACTGACCACCACCGGCATCACCACCGAGGCCTACCCCACAGAACAACTCCGCACCGCCCTCACCGCCGCCGGCTACGCCTCCACCGCAGACGCCCACCACACACCCGACCACACCCGCATCACCGTCGCAGGCCTCATCACCCACCGCCAACGCCCCGCCACAGCCTCCGGCATCACCTTCATGAACCTCGAAGACGAATACGGAATGCTCAACATCGTGTGCACCCAAGGATTCCTCCACCGCTACGGTCCCATCGCCCTGAACCACAACGCCCTGACCATCACCGGACTCATCCAACGCGCAGACACCGTCGTCAGCCTCTACGCCCACTCCCTGCAACCCCTCCACCTCGACAACACCACACTGACCCTGCCCACCGAATCCCGCGACTTCCAATAACCCACCCCGGCATCCACTAAAATGGACCCGGTGGACACCCCGAACCGAAACCGGCAATCCCAACCCCGCAACTTCTGGAACCTCTCCTTCACAGAAGCCTGGGAACGCTTCAGCTACTACGGCCTCCAAGGTGTCCTCACCTACTACCTCCTCTACAACACCACCGACGGCGGACTCGGCCTGACCAACACCACCGCCGTCAGCATCGTCGGCGCCTACGGCGGCAGCCTCTACCTCGCCCAGCTCCTCGGCGCCTGGCTCGCCGACCGCCTCATCACCGCCCGCCACCTCGTCCTAACCGGCGCCATCATCATCACCAGCGGACACCTCTGCCTGGCCCTCATCCCCGGCATCACCGGCCTCATCACCGGCCTGACCTGCATCGCCATCGGCACCGGACTCCTCAAAACCAACATCACATCCCTCATCGGCGTCCTCTTCACCGGCTGGAACCGCACCCACCGCGACGCAGGATTCTCCTACTACTACCTCGCCATGAACATCGGAGCCATCGCAGGCCCCCTCCTCACCGGCTGGCTCCAAAGCAGCCTCGGCTTCCACTACGCCTTCGGACTCGCCGCCATCGGCATGACCATCGCCCTGACCCAATACTGCATCCGCATGCACACCCTCCCAGCCACAGCCGACACCATCCCCAACCCCATCGACGCCCACGCCCTCCTGCGCCGCGCCGGCATCACCGCCATTGCCGTCTGCCTCATCATCGCCGCCATCGCCTCCGGCATCATCGACGCCAACAACCTCAACTGGGCAGTCGGCGCCGTCATCGCCCTGTGCGTCACCGGCTACTTCACCCTGATGCTGCGCTCGCCGGACATCGACGGGGCCGAACGCACCCGGGTGGCCGGCTACCTGCCACTGTGGCTGGGGGAGACACTGTATTACGGCCTGTGGCTGCAGCTGTTCACCACCGTCCCGCTGATCGTCAGCGAACACGTCGACCTGTCCGTGGGCGGCTGGGACTTCCCCGTGGCCTGGTTCTCCGTGGTCGGCGAGGTCGCACTCGTCCTGGTCATCCCTCTGCTGGCCGGCGCCCGCTGGCGCTCCGGCCGGTTGGGAGCACTGGGGCCGGCGCACAAGTTCACGATCGGCTTCGCGCTCATCGGCGTCGCCTACCTCATGATGTGGCCGGCCGCCGGGGCCGGCGACCACGCGGTGTCCGTGTGGTGGATCCTGCTGTGCCTGATCGTCGCGGGCGTCTCCGAGGCCTTCGTCGGCCCGATCGGCTTCTCCGTCGTCGCCGAGGTCGCCCCGGCCAGGTTCGCCACCCAGCTGGTCGCCCTGAAGATCCTGTGCCTGGGCGCGGGCTCCACCCTCTCCGCCCTGTTCGCGCTGCTCTACACGGCCGTGCCCGCCACCGTGTTCTTCCCCATCATCGGCGCCGTCGCAGCAGCGGCCTGCGCCCTGCTGCTCACCGGGGACAGGCCGTTGCGCCGTCGGCTCTACGCGGGGCTGCGGGCCCGACTCTGAGCCCGGATTCTCACCGAAGTCCCGCTGCCATGTCCGATTCCCGCTAGACAGGACCCGTCCGACGCGTTTGGATAAGGGCATGGACATGACAGGGGAGCAGGACGCGGACAGGCGCTACCGAGCCGTGTCCAGCCGCGATGCCCGGTTCGACGGGCAGTTCTTCTTCGCCGTGACGAGCACGGGGATCTTCTGCCGTCCCTCCTGCCCCGCCCGGACCCCGGCCCGGCAGAACATCCGCTACTTCGCCAGCGCGGCGGCTGCGAGCAGGGCGGGGTTCCGGGCCTGCCGCCGCTGCCTGCCCGAGACCGTCCCCGGCCCGCCCACGGACCCCGCACAGGTGGCGGGCCGGGCCCTGCGGCTGATCGACGACGGCTACGTCGACCGCCACTCCGTGCCCCGGCTGGCGGCGGAACTCGGCTACACTCCCCGCCACCTGGGCCGGATCCTCGAAACCGCATACGGGGCCTCGGCTCTGGACCTGGCCCGTGTCCGGCGCGCCCAGCTGGCCCGCGAACTGCTCCTCGGCACACGGCTGCGCAGCGCCGATATCGCATATGCGGCCGGGTTCGGCTCCATCCGGCAGTTCAACGACACGATCCGCGCCGTCTTCGACCTGACCCCCACCCAGCTGCGCGAGCGCGCTCACCGGTCAGCCACCCGTACCCGCGGTGAGAATCCGGATCCACTGGTGGACCCGAACGGTGGCGGGCCGGCGGGACTGCGATTACAGGTGGACCTGCCCCTGCGCCCGCCCTATGACGCCCCCGGCATCATGGACTTCCTCGAACACCGGACGATTGCCGGGGTGGAGGCCATCGACCGGTCAGCGGACCGACTGCGCTACAGCAGGACTCTGCTGTTACCCGGCGGCCCCGGGGCGATCCGCGTCGAATTCGCCCGGGCCTCGGCCACCCCCGGCCATTGGCGGGCGGCGGCCGAGCTCGAGCTCCCGCGCCTGGCTGACCTGGGACCGGCCACAGCGCGCATCCGCCGGCTGTTCGACCTCGACGCGGACGCTCCCGCGATCGACGCCGCCCTAGGACGGGGGCCGCTGGCTGCACAGGTGGTGGCGCGGCCCGGCATCCGCATCCCCGGGGCCGTCGATCCCATGGAGATCACGGCCAGGGCCATTGTGGGCCAGCAGATCTCCGTGGCAGCGGCGGCCGGCCATCTGAGCAGGCTGACCACCGTACTGGGCGAGCCGTATACCGGTGGGTTTCCGGAACTGAGCGCCTACTTCCCGAGTGCCGCGGCCCTGGCCAGCGGGCTGCCGGAAGCCGTGCCGGGACACCCGGACCCCGACCGGCCCCTGCGGCTGCCCGCCCGCCCGATTAACACCCTGCGCCGGCTGGCCTGCGCACTGTCCACCGGGGCACTGCCCACGGAGGGCCGGGCCCCGGACCAGCTGCGGGACGAGCTACTGGCCCATTCCGGAATCGGGGAATGGACCACGGAGTACATCGTCATGCGGCTCACGGGAGATCCCGACGCCTGGCCGGTCGGCGACCTGCACCTGCGCGGGATCGACCCGAGGGGATTCGCCCCCTGGCGGTCCTACGCGGCGCTGCACATCTGGCAGCGGGCAGCAGCCGGACCGGGGAGGAGCCCCCGGCGATCAGCACCATCGAAGAAGGACGAATGAGCATGAGGACACCACAGCACCACCAGGCGGACAACGTCCGCAGCCGTACCGTTCCCACCCCCGACGGGCCGTTCACGATCGTGGCCGGGCCCCATGCGGTCCTGGCCTCGGGCTGGACCACAAACCCCGGGCAGCTGGTGGAACTCATCCACCCCAGCCTGCGACCGCAGACCGTGGTGGAGACAACGAAGGCCGGAGAAGCGCCGGGCACCGGAGCAACCGACCCGAGCCCGGACCTGGGCCAGACCGAGGTGCTCGACCACGCGGTACGGGCCGTTGCGGCCTACTATGCCGGTGATCTGGCCGCCCCCGCGCGCATCCCCGTCGAGCAGGCATCGGGTCCCTTCCGCGAGGCGGCCTGGCAGGCCCTGCGCCTGATCGCGCCGGGGCATCCGCTGAGCTATGCGGAGTTCGCCGCGGCCGCCGGGCGGCCCACCGCGATCCGGGCGGCCGCCTCGGCGTGTGCGAAGAACGCGGCAGCGTTGTTCGTGCCATGCCATCGCGTGCTGCGCACCGGCGGCCAGGTGGGCCAGTTCCGCTGGGGTCCCGAGCTCAAACGCTCGCTGCTGACCAGGGAGGCCGACACCCCGATGACGAAAGATGACGCAGTGTGACCTTCAGATGACGCCGTACACCGGGTCGGAGGCGGTGTGCCCCTAGATTGGTCCGCAGCAGTCAGCAGTCCACCCGAGGAGCACACGCCATGGCCGAACAGTCCTTCGAAACCCGCCAGGTCCACGCCGGACAGATCGTCGACAGCCAGACCGGCGCCCGCGCGCTGCCGATCTACCAGACCACCTCTTTCGTCTTCCCCGACGCCAAGGCGGCGGCGGACCGTTTCGCCCTGGCGGAGCTCGGCCCGATCTACACCCGCCTGGGCAACCCGACGATCGAAGCCGTGGAGGACCGGATCGCCAGCCTCGAGGGTGGCGTGGGAGCGGTCTTCGTGGCCTCGGGCCAGGCAGCCGAGTTCTACTCCATCATCAACATCGTCGAGGCCGGCGGCCACGTCGTCTCCAGCCCGAGCCTGTACGGCGGCACCTACAACATGCTGGGCGTTACGTTGAAGAAGTTCGGCATCGACGTCACCTTCGTACAGAATCCAGATGACCTGGACGAATGGCGGGCGGCCGTCAAACCCAACACCCGCGCGTTCTTCGGCGAGGTCGTGTCCAACCCGCGCTCCGATGTGCTCGACCTCGCCGGCGTCTCCTCCGTCGCACACGAGGCGGGCGTCCCGCTCATCGTGGACAACACGCTGGCCACTCCGTATCTCATCCGCCCCCTGGAGCACGGCGCCGACGTCGTGGTCCATTCGGCCACGAAGTACCTGGGTGGCCACGGCACCGCGATCGGCGGGGTGATCGTGGACGGTGGTACGTTCGACTACACGCGCGAGCCGGAGAAGTTCCCCGGCTTCAACGAGCCCGATCCCAGCTACAATGGTCTGGTGTTCGGTCGCGATCTGGGGCCGGATTCCGACTTCGGCGCGAATGTGTCGTACTTCCTCAAGATCCGTGTCCAGCTGCTGCGCGATCTGGGCGCCGCGGCCTCGCCGTTCAACGCCTTCCTCATCAGCCAGGGCCTGGAGACGCTGAGCCTGCGCGTGGAGCGCCACGTGTCCAACGCGCAGCGCGTCGCCGAATTCCTCGAAAACCACCCACAGGTGCAGAAGGTCAACTACGCGGGCCTGCAGTCCAGCCCCTGGTACGAACGCGGGCGGGAACTTTCGGAAGGCCGCGGGGTGGGCTCCGTGCTCAGCTTCGACATCGCAGGCGGCTATGACGCGGCCGTCGCATTCGTCGATGCGCTGCAACTGCACTCCAACGTCGCCAACATCGGCGATGCCAAGTCGCTCGTCATCCACCCGGCGTCCACGACGCACTCGCAGCTGAGCCCCGAGGAACAGGCACAGTCGGCGGTGAATCCGGCGCTGGTACGCCTGTCGGTGGGCATCGAGGGAATCGAGGACATCCTGGCCGACCTGGAGGTGGGCTTCGCGGCAGCGAAGTGATGAACCCAGGGCGGCAGCGAAGTGATGGATTCCATACTCCGGCGGGGCAATAAGTCGAATTAAGTACTTCGGCGGGGTCTACCGCGGTTCCCTGTGCGACAGTGTTCGGGAACCGTCCATTTCGACCGGAGGAATCATGGTAGTCGCAGCGCAGAGAGCCGTTCTGGACCTGGAGGATGTCGGGTTGGACTGCGGTGCGATGCTGCCGGAGGTTCGCATCGCCTATGAGACCTTCGGCACTCTCAACGCCGATGCCTCGAACGCGATTCTGATCGAACACGCCCTGACGGGGGACTCCCATGTCACCTCCGGGGTCAGCGACGCGAACGCCAATGAGAACTCCACGTCCTTCGCCCCTGGGTGGTGGGAGGCGCTGGTGGGTCCCGGCAGGGCAATCGACACGAATCGGTATTTCGTGGTGTGTTCGAATGCGCTCGGCGGTTGTACCGGGAGCACCGGACCCACGTCCTTCGCCCCTGACGGGCTGCCCTACGGAGGGCGCTTCCCCTCGGTCAGCGTGCGCGATCAGGCCAGGGTCGAACTGGCTCTGTCCGATCACCTCGGCATCGGTGTCTGGGACACCGTCATCGGCGGCTCCATGGGAGGGGCGAGGGCACTCGAGTTCATTCTCCTGGCACCGCAGCGGGTGCGCCGGGCCGCTATCCTGGCCGCACCCGCGTACTCCTTGGCCGACCAGATCGCCTGGGCCCACGCCCAGGTGCAGGCGATCCAGCTGGATCCCGATTACTGCGGTGGCGACTATCTGGCGTTGGGGCGGTTCCCCAAGGCGGGGCTGGGATTGGCCAGACAGATAGCGCATCTGACGTACCGGGCGGATGCCGAGCTCAACGAGCGCTTCGAACGCAACCTGCAGGAGACCACGGACGTCCCGGTCTACGGTAAGGACGCCTACTATTCGATCCAGTCCTATCTGGATCACCAGGCCCGCAAACTGGTGGGCCGCTTCGATGCGCAGGCGTATATCGTGCTCACGAACGCTCTGCGCGATCATGACATCCGTCGGGGTCGAGGTGACGGCAGCCTGCGTTCGGCACTGGCCGGCGCCACGCAGGACTTCCTCGTCCTGTCGATGTCGACGGATCGCCTTTACCCGCCTCAGCAGGTGCTCGAACTGGCGCAGGCCCTGCCCGGTCGGGTTGACTATGCGACTATCCCCACCCGGGCCGGCCACGACGGATTCCTGACCGAGGCCAAGCAGGTCGGGGAGCGGTTGCGGGACTTCTTGGGCCGATAGGATCCGTCGCCCCGGCCCTGCGGGTCGACTCCGCTGGGCCGCCTCCAGTGGCGCTGTGACTCCGACCATAGTAGTGTGATTCAGGTAACTCCCACGTTCCCCACGCCAAGGAGCACTGATGAAACGCCATTTCCTCCCCGTCCTCGCATTGAGTGCCGCCGCACTGCTCGGACTCTCGGCCTGTGGCCAGTCGGGCACGCCGGAGGCCGGCGGTGACTCAGCAGCCGCGCCGGAATACGAGGTGGCCCAGGACGTCGACGTTTCCGGCTCTCCGGTCCTGGAGAAGGCCAAGAAGGCCGGCAAGATCAACATCGGCGTGAAGTTCGACCAGCCCGGCCTGGGCAATATGCCCGTGGGCAAAGACAAGCCGGAGGGCTTCGACGTCGAAATCGCCAAGATGATCGCCGCGAAGCTGGGATTCTCCACCGATCAGATCAACTGGACGGAGACGGTCTCGGCCAATCGGGAGCCCTTCATCCAGAACGGCAAGATCGACATGCTGGTGGCAACCTATACGATCAATCCCGAGCGCAAGAAGGTCGTCGACTTCGCCGGCCCCTACTATGTCACCGGCCAGGGCTTCCTGGTGCCCGCAGACAATGAGGACATCAAGGGACCCGACGATGTGACTGGCAAGAAGATCTGTTCGGTCGACGGTTCGAACTCCGCACAGCAGATCAAGGAGAAGAACCCGAAGGTCAACCTGGTCACCTACGACACCTATTCGAAGTGCGTGACCGACCTGGAGAGCGGTTCGGTGGAGGCCGTGACGACCGATGACGCGATTCTGCGCGGCTATGCGGCCCAGTACGACGGGAAGTTCAAGACGACCTCAGATCTGTTCACCGAGGAGCCCTATGGCATCGCGATGAAACACGGTGACACGACCATGCGCAAGGCCGTGAACAAGGCGCTGCAGGAATCCGAGGACAAGGGCGACTGGAAGAAGGGCTTCGAGCACACGCTGGGCGATTCCTCCCAGGTCCAGATTCCCTCCATCGAGGAATACTGAATCGCGGGGTATCCGGCATCGCGCGATCCGGCTGGGACGGGTCAGTCCCTGACCTTGCCGGAGTGCGCGTCGACCGCCACACTGTGCACGGCGCCGTCCTGGTCGAGTTCGAAAGTATAGGTGGGGGAATCCTCGGTGCTGAGATCCCAGCGGATCAGGCTGCCGTCGGTCTGCGAGGTGGCAGCGTGCAGGGCCTTATCGTAGGACACGGTCTTGGAGTCGTCGACCGTGCCCACCTTCTCCTTCTTACCCAGCTGCTGGGAGCCGTGATCGAGCGCCTTCGCGGAGATCGCGTCGATCACCGCTTGTGATTGCAGACGGCCATTGACGGTGCGCACCTGGTAGGCCCAGGTGCGGTACAAGCGGTCATAGGACAGTTTCATCTCCTGCAGCTCGCCGCCGCCGGAGTATTCCCTAGCGGCGGCAACGGCCTGCTCGGGGTCGACGGGGACGGGCTTATCGGCGATGTTCGTGGATTTCCCGAAATCCTTGTGTTGGGCCTTCGGTGCGGCCGCCTTCGGCTTCTCCGCCGGTGCCGAGGCCTGCGCGGCTTGGTCGGAGGCCCCGGCTTCCTGCCCGGGGCCGTCGTGGTCGCCGGCAGGGGAGCAGGCGGCCAGAGCGCCCAGGGAACCTGCGGAAAGAACGGCTATAGCAGCAAGTCGAGTTGTCTTGGATAACATGCGGCCACGCTAACGACCCCGGATGCGCCAATGCAACCGAGGACCGGCCAGGGCGTGTCGAACCGGCGGCCGGACCGCCCGGTTGGGACCGGGTGATCCGGCAGGCCGATTCAGTCGGCCAGACCGCGCACGCGCACCGACAGGCAGGTCACACAGCCCTCGAGCTTCTCGAACTCGGTGATCTCAACCGTCGTCACCCGGTATCCCAGGCCGCGGATCAGCTCAGCGGTCCGGGGTGCGGAAGCGGACATGACGACATGCGAATCGGACAGGCAGACGACGGCTGTTCCGTGTTCCTCGGGGACCGGGATGAAGCGCTCGAAGATCGAGGGGTTGTCGACGAAGTCGGGGTAGCCGATCACCGTGCCGTCGGGCAGCGCGGTGACTGCGGTCTTCAGGTGCAGGACCTTGGTCACCGGCACGGCCACGACTGTGGCGCCCAGGGGCGTGAGGATGGCGCGCAGCTGGCGGATGCCCTCGGAATTGGTCCGGCCGCCCTGGCCCACATAGACCGTGTCGCCGATCTTGAGGATGTCACCGCCATCCATGGTGCCGGGCTCTGTGATCTGGTTGAGTGAGCAGCCCAGCCCTGCGACGACACTGCGCGTGCCGGCGGGTTCGGCCTGGCGGCTGGGAGCGCCGGAGTGCATGGACACGGCGACATTCTTGTACATCAGCACGGAGTCCTCGACGAAAACCGCGTCAGCGCAGTCCGGGGCGGGTTCGACTTCGCGGGTATCCCAGCCGGCTTCCTGCAAAGTGTGGACATAGCCCTCCCACTGCTGCATGGCCAGAGGGACGTCGACCGGGACGCGCTCGATGTTGTCGACCAGTCCCTCATTCAGATTGGGGCTGGGTTTGCGGACCAGGGCGATCTTCGACATCGTCTGCCTTTCATATGGTGGTGTACTGCGAAAAATCAGAGGGCGGTTGGGGCGCGCCGTCTCCAGGATAGTGTGGTCCGGCTATTCGATTCGGCCTGGGTCCGCCGCCATCGCCAGGGTCGAATGCCGGCGGCTCCAGGTGAAGTAGAAGATCAGGGCCACGGCTATCCAGATGACGAAGGCGATGAGGGTGATCGGTTGCAGGCCGCTGATCACGTAGAGGCAGGCCAGGATCGACAGGACCGGGGTGACGGGGTATCCGGGGACCTTGAAGCCGCGGGGCAGGTCCGGCCTGGTCCGGCGCAGGATGATCACGCCCAGGCTGACCAGGAGGAAGGCAGTCAGGGTTCCGATCGAGGTCAGGTCGGCCAGGATCCCCAGAGGGAGGAGGCCGGCCAGGACGGCGACGACGGCGCAGACGATCCAGGCGCCCGCCGCGGGGACGTGGGTCCGCGGGCTGATCCGGGCGAAGACCCGCGGCGCCAGCCCGTCGCGGCTCATCGAGTACAGGATGCGCGTCTGGCCGTACAGGCAGATAAGGGTGACGGAGAAGATCGAGATGACCGCGCCGATCGCCAGCACCGTGCCCGGCCAGGTCTGCCCGATCAGGTTCTGCACGATGGTGGCCAGGCTGGCCTGCTGTGCGCCGAACTGTGCAGGGGCCTGCGCGCCCAGGGCCGCCACTGCGACGAGCAGGTAGATGAGCGTGACGATGGCCAGGGCCCCGATGAGCGCGCGGGGCATCGCCTTGCGGGGATTCTTGACCTCGCCGCCGGCGGTGGCGACAGCGTCCAGACCGATGTAGCTGAAGAACAGTGAACCGGTCGCCATCGAGATGCCCCGGATGCCCTCGGGGGCGAAGTTCGCGAAGTGGTCGGCGGTGAAGCCGGTGAACGCGATGCCCACGAAGACGATGAGCACGGCCAGCTTGATGAGCACCATGACACTGTTGGCGCGGGCCGATTCGCTGGCCCCGCGCAATAACAGCACCAGGCACAGGGCGACCAGGATGATGGCGGGGACGTTGACGATCCCTCCTGCATCGGGCGCGGCCGACAGCGCCGGTGGGAAGCTGATGCCGAACAGGTTCTCCAGGAACAGGTTGAGGTATTCGGACCAACCCACCGCCACAGCTGCCGCGGACACGCCGTATTCCAAGATCAGGCAGGCTCCCACGACGAAGGCGATGAGTTCGCCCATGGTGGCGTAGGTGAAGGAGTACGAGGATCCCGAGGCCGGAATCGTCGAGGCCAGTTCGGCATAGCACAGGACGGTGAGTCCGGCGACTACGGCGGCCAGGACGAATGACACGATGACGGCGGGACCGGCTTCTGGAACGGCCTCCGACATGATGAAGAAGATCCCGGTTCCCACTGTCCCGCCCACCCCGATCATCATGAGGTGGAAGGTCGACATGGACCGGCGCAGGCCGGAGCCCTGAGCCTGGGGATCGGCCGGGAGGCGACGCCGGAAGAGCTGGCGGGCGAACGATTCTGCCACGATGGTCCTTTGCCGCTGGGCTGATGGGTGAACGCTCACATGCGGGTGTGGGATGTTCACCCCAATCCATGCACGGAACCTAATAATTATGCACCCTGCTGGAAGTGGACGCCGGAACGGATCGGTGTGATCCTCACCCCAAGGAGGTTCCGACCGGGTGGCAGGTGGCCGGGACCGTGCGGATCAATCGTCGATGAAGGCCCGTTTCGTCGCGGTGTCCACCGTGACATCGACGTCCTTGCCGTCCTCGTCGAAGTCGAAGGAGTAGTCGATGTGGCCGTCATCGGCCTCCAACGACCAGCCGGTCAGCCTGCCGGAGGACTTCTCCTGGGCCAGGGAAAGCGCCTCGGAATACGGCAGGGGCTTGTCGACCTCGATGGGCGTCTCCCGATCGTCTGTGGCCTCCTTGTGAACATCGACGACCTTGCCCGTAACCGCATCGACGGAGACCTCGTACTCCGTCCGGTCGTGCTGGAAGCCGAGTTCGTACTCCCAGGCGGAATTCCGCTGCTCGAAGTCCAACTCGATCGTGTAGAAGGTGCCCTGCGCTTTCTGCTGCGCGGCCTCGAGTGCGGCCGCCGGTGTGATCGGCACGTTCTGTGTGGCCAGATCGATGTTCTCTCCGAAGGCCGAGGCGGTGGGAATCGTGGCGGGACCCGTGGAGTCCGTGGCCGCCGGGGCATCAACGGATGTGGGTGAGGTACTGGGAGCCGGGGCGTCGGAACTCGGTGAGTCGGTCGGGGTGCCGGAGCCGCAACCGGCCAGCAGTCCGACCGCGAGGATGGGGGAGGACAGTGCGAGCAGAGTGCGGCTGGTGCGCTTGGTCGTCATGTCATGAGATTAGCAAGCGAAGGTAAGACGCCTTTCATCTGTCCCGCAGGCTCCGGCTGCGCGGTTTCCCGCGGCTGCCGGGGCGGAAACCGCCGTGGTGGGCGGCCGCCCCGGCGGGCGACCTCAGCGCCTCCGGCGCGCGGCCATCTTCGACTTGTAGATCGCCTTCTCATCGGCCGGCCAGGTCGATGCTGCCCGGCCCGCGCGGTAGTGGGCGCGGGCCTCGTCCTGGCGGGCGGCCTCGGCGCCGTCGGCGATCGGGGCCCGGCGATGTTCGGGACCGAATCCGAAGGCCTCCACGATGTCCAGTGCATTGTCGGCCAGCAGGCCGCACAGTCGGTCGATCGCAGGACCGACCTGCCTGGCCCTGGCCATGGGCAGTCGACCGTACATCAGGTGCCAACCGATGTGCTGTTCGATCAGGCTCAGCCCGAATAGATCGCGCAGCCGTTTGACCAACTTCGCCTCGGCCGGGTGTGCCGCCCTGTCGATCTGCTTGTACTGCGCGTCGATGGCCTCCCATTTGAGCATCTCGACATAGGCGCGGGCGGCCTCGATGAGCTCGTGCTGATGCCGGTTGAACAGTTCGGCGGCGGCCTCCGGCGAGGCCTTGGCCGCAGGTCGCAGGTCGCCGGCCAGCTGCGCCACCATGACCCGCACGCGTTCGGCCAGCAGAGCCCCGATCAGTTTGCCCGAACGGATCCGCCTGGCGTTGAGTGCAGGGGTGAAGATGTCACCGATCGTGCGCCCCGCGCTGGCCAGGCCTGTGCGGTAGAGCGAGTGTTCGGCCGCCTGAGTGCCGATGTACCGGGCCACCCCGCCGAAGTCCACGTCCTTCAGCTCGGCCGCGTAGTCTCCCAGCAGGCGTTTGCCCACCAACTGCAGCAGGACGGTGTTATCGCCCTCAAAGGTCGCATAGACGTCCAGATCCTGGTGCAGCCCCACCAAGCGGTTCTCGGCCAGGAATCCCTGGCCGCCACAGGCCTCCCGGCATTCCTGGACGATGTCCAGGGCGTCCCAGGTGCTCAGGGCCTTGAAGCCTGCCGCCCGTGTCTCCAGGGTCTGCCTGGCCTCGTCGGTGTCGTCTGCGCCGGAGAAAACCCGCTCGAAGTCTCCCAGTAAAGACTCGTGGGCTGCGGCGTTCGCCCAGGTCCGGGCCAGCGCCGGCATGAGCCTGCGCTGGTGCTGGGCATAGTCCAGCAGGGTCGTCTCCTCGTCGGCGTCCGCGCCGGCGAACTGCCTGCGGGCCAGCGCATAGCGCACTGCGATGTCGAGTGCGAGCTTCGCGCCGACCGTGGCCGCCCCGTCCAGGGACACCCGCCCCTGGACCAGGGTGCCGAGCATCGTGAAGAAGCGGCGCCCGGGCGATTCGATGTCCGAGGTGTACGTTCCGTCCGCGGCCACCTGGCCATAGCGGTCCAGCAGGTTGGCCCGCGGCACCCGGATCCGGTCGAAGGCGATGCGGCCGTTGTCCACGCCCGGCAGGCCGCCCTTGTACCCGTCGTCCTCGATCGTGATGCCGGGCAGGGGCTGGCCCTCCTCCGTGCGCAGCGGGACGAACAGCGCGTGGATGCCGTGGTCCACGCCCCGGGTGATGAGACGGGCGAAGACGACCGCGGCCCGTGCATCCCTGGCGGCGTTGCCGATGTAGTCCTTGGTCGCGGCTCTGAACGGGGTGTGGACCTCGAATTCCTGTGTGGCGGGATCGTAGGTGGCGGTGGTGCCCAGCGCCGCCACGTCGGAACCGTGGCCGATCTCGGTCATCGCGAAGCTGCCCATTAGCTCGCCGGCCATAACGGCGCGCAGCCAGCGTTCGTGCTGGGCGGCATTGCCCAGGTGCTGGATCGCTCCGCCGAAGAGTCCGTATTGGACGCCGGCCTTGATCTGCGCCGAGGGGCTGGCCAGCAGAGTCTCCTCGAAGCCTGCGACATAGGCGGCGAAGGCCTCCTGCCCGCCCAGTGCTCGAGGCAGACTCTGAGCTGGAAAGCCCTGTTTGCCCAATTCCAATGCGGCGCGGGTGGTAGCCGATCGCTGCGCCTCGAGGCTGGGATCATCGGCGGGCTGTCGCAGGGCCGGGTCGCCGGCGAAGGCGCGACCGCGCAGGCGGAAGTCCCGGCGCGGGCCATCGGCCAGACCGGCCAGGACATCGTGGTCCACGGGCAGTCGCTCGGATCCTGCTGGGGTCTTCGAGGTGTCAGCGTTCATCGGTGGTCTCCTCCGGTGTGGGTGGAACGGTCGCAGGCTGCAGAGAGGCGCGCAGCCAGCCCGCGATCTGTGTGGAGACCGCGGCGATCTGGGCATCGGTGATCGGCGTCCCCGTGTGGGTCGCCAACCAGTGCTCGGTTGACATTCTGACGAATCCCACTGCGCCACGGGCCCAGATGTGGTCGTCCGGGGTCGACAGCCCCAGCCCGTGGATCAGGGATTGGGTCACGCGGGTGAAGAAGCCTTGATTGGTGCCGTCGTCTACGGCGGCCGCACAGAAGCGGTAGAGGCCAGGGGAGCCGGCGGCCAGTTCGACGAAGGAGTGGACCATCAGGGTGAGGGGATCGGCCGGGTGTGCGGTATCCGCCTGTGCGGCCTGGGTCAGATGGCGTTCGATCACGTCCATCGCCCAGGTGCCGCAGGCCCGCTGCAGCCCCGCGCGATCGCCGAAGTAACGGTAGAGGACTGTCTTGGACGTCCGGGTGCGCGTCGAGATCTGATCCATGGACAGTTCGGAGCCGTATTCGGTGACGGCGGCGCGCACTGCTCGGAGCAGTTCGATGCGGCGGGTGGCTCTGTGTGTATCCCAGCGGGTGGACCGTCCATCTGGTGATGTGACAGACTTCATGTCAAACACAGTAGCAGGTACTCTTGGTAACAGGTAAATTCTCCTGCCCACCGACAAGGAGCCCCGGATGACATCCCAGTCACCACGCCGCGCCGCCATCCTCGGCGGCAATCGCATCCCATTTGCCCGGTCGAACCGGGAATACTCCCACGCCTCGAATCAGGACATGTTCACCTCGGCCATCGACGGGCTGGTGGCTCGGTACGGCTTGGCCGGGCGGGAACTGGGGGAAGTGGCAGGCGGTGCCGTGCTCAAACACTCCCGCGACTTCAACCTGACCCGCGAAACCGTTCTGGGCTCGGCCCTGGCGTCCACCACTCCGGCCTTCGATCTGGGCCAGGCCTGCGCTACCGGGCTCGAGGCAGTGGTGACCATCTCCCAGAAGATCCGCCTCGGACAGATCGACTCCGGTATCGCAGGGGGAGTCGACTCCGCCTCGGATGCGCCCCTGGCCGTGGGTGAACACGCCAGGGGAATCCTGCTGGAGGCGATGCGGTCGAAGACCCTGGCCGGACGCGTCAAGGCACTGAGCCGTCTGCGGCCCAGCGATCTGGCGCCGGCTGCTCCGAGTACGGGGGAGCCGCGCACCGGACTGTCCATGGGCGAACACCAGGCGCGCACCACCGCCGACTGGGCGATCTCCCGGCAGGCACAGGACGATCTGGCCCTGGCCTCGCACCGGAACCTGGCCGCGGCCTGGGATGCAGGCTTCTTCGACGACCTGGTCACCCCGTATCTGGGGGTGGTCCGCGACACCAATCTGCGCCCTGATTCCACCCCGGAATCGCTGGCCGGCCTGCGTCCGGTCTTCGGCACCTCGCTGGATACGGCCGCGACGATGACGGCGGGGAATTCGACACCCCTGACCGACGGCGCCTCGGCCGTGCTGTTGGGCAGTGAGGAATGGGCCCAGTCCCAGGGGCTTTCACCTCTGGCCTATCTGGTCGATGCGCAGGCGGCCGCCGTGGACTTCGTCTCCGGAGACGAGGGCCTGCTGATGGCCCCGGCCTACGCCGTCCCCCGGCTGCTGGAGCGCAACGGTCTGAGCTTCGAGGATATCGACGTCTTCGAGATCCACGAGGCCTTCGCCTCCACCGTGCTGTGCCACCTGGCCGCCTGGGAATCCGAGGAGTTCTGCCGCGAGCGGCTGGGCCTGCCCGGCGCCCTGGGACCGATCGACCGGGACTGGCTCAACCCGCTGGGCTCCTCTTTGGCCGCAGGCCATCCCTTCGCGGCGACGGGCGGGCGGATCATCGCGACCACGGCGAAGTACCTGCACAGCACGGGCAAGCGGCGCGCACTGGTATCGATCTGCGCGGCGGGCGGTCAGGGCCTCGCGGCGATCGTGGAAGCGGCATGAGAGGGCAGGGGAAGACGATGGGAAAACGGAATACGACGGGCGATGCGTACCTGGACCTGGTCAACGGACCGTTGAAGCTGCTGGCCAAACAGTTGGGCCTACCCCGGCCGGTCCCGCTGCGCCGCTTCGGCGAATCGGGCTCGGAACCGGCTTTCCAGGACGGACCCGTGTTGATCCTCGGGCGCGCGGAACCGGCGGATGCGGTTGCGGGCCTCGTGCTCGACGCCGGATTCGCAGTCCACCGGCACCGGGACCCCGCCGCCCGCTACCAGGGCGTCATCGCGGTCTTCGCCGGGGCCGAGGACGTCGATGAGCTGGCCGAACCCGCTCTGACGATCGGCGCCGCGCTGCGATCTTTGCGGCCCTGCTCGCGCATCATCACGATCTCCGATGCAACGGATTCGGTCCTGCACGATCCTGCCAGGGCCGCGACCGCGCAGGCGGTGCTCGGACTGACCCGGTCCTTGGGCCAGGAGATGCGGGCCGGGACCACGGCCAACGGCATCCTGCTGAACGGGGCGCCCATCACCGCGCCCTCCGTCGCCTCGACCCTGGCCTTCCTGTTGTCTGCCAAGTCCGCCTACATCGACGGGCAGTTCCTCACCGTCGACTCCACGTCCGGTCGGGCAGCCGGGACCGTGGAGATGGCAGGGCTCGGTGCGGCGGGGCCGCTGGCCGGCCGGACCGCAGTGGTCACGGGTGCCGCTCGCGGGATCGGCGCCGCCATCGCACGGGTGCTCTCACGCGACGGTGCCACGGTCTACGGGGTGGACATCCCGGCCGCGGGCCAGGCCCTTGCCGCGACCATGAACGAGGTGTCGGGAGTCGCGATTCAACTCGATATCACGGCACCGGACGCCGGCGCGCGCATCGTGGAGGCCGTCGGAGCGCCCATCGACGTCCTCATCAACAATGCGGGAATCACCCGCGATCGGATGCTGGCGAATATGGAGCCGGCGGGTTGGGAATCCGTTCTGGCGGTCAACCTCAAGGCGGAACTGGCCCTGGATCGATCCCTGAACGAGTTGGAGGCCTGGGGCGAGCATCCGCATGTTGTCGCACTGGCCTCGACCTCGGGAATCGCGGGCAATAAGGGGCAGACGAACTATGCCGCGGCCAAGGCCGGGGTGATCGGCCTGACCCGTGCCGCGGCGGCCGAATTCGCTGCCAGGGGCGGGACCATCAACGCCGTGGCCCCTGGCTTCATCGAAACGGAGATGACGGCGAAGATGCCGCCGCTGCGCCGCCAGGTGGCCCGGCGCGTGTCCAGCCTGCAGCAGGGCGGGCTACCGCTGGACGTGGCCGAGGCCGTCGCCTTCCTCGCCTCCGAGCACGCAGGCGGAATCAACGGGCAGACCCTGCGGGTCTGCGGACAGAACATCGTGGGGGCCTGAGATGGGACGGATGAGCACCTATGCGAAGGCGGCGGCCTCGGCCCTGCCCAAGTCCGGCCGGGCACGGCCGGATGCGCAGGCGCTGTTGGCCGTGCCGGCCGTCGAGGCGAGGGTCGGAGTCGACCGTGACCGGCTGGCGGCCTTCGTCCACGCGGTGCATGGCACTCTGCGGACCGAGGCCTCGGCCGGTTACCTGCACACCCTGGGCTTCCTGCCCGGGATGGAGCTGATGACGAGCCCGGGATTCGGCCTGCCGGTGATGGGCATGGTGCATGTGCACAACAGCTTCGTCCAATACCGGCCGGTGGTCGTCGGCGATGAGCTCGACCTGCGTGTGGAGGTCACCGCGGTGGAGCCCCATAAGAGGGGCACAACCGTGGACATCACCGTCACCGCCTGCCATCGCGGCCGGGCCGAGCCTGCGTTTCGAGACACCTCGACCTATCTGGCCCGCGGCCGCTTCCTGTCGGGCGGACTGGACCCGGAGGACACTGCCGTGGGGGAGCCCGCGCGCCGCGCCGTGCCCTTCGATCCATCGGCCACGCCGCAGGCCCTGTGGCGCCTCGACACGTCGGTCACCCGGGACTATGCGCGTGTCTCCGATGACATCAATCCGATCCATCTGAGCACCCCGGCGGCGAAGGCCTTCGGATTCCCCGCGCGGATCGCCCATGGCATGTACTCGGCCAGCCGTGCCCTCGCAGTAATCGACCCGCATGTGTCGTACTTCATATGGAAGGTTTCCTTCGCCGGGCCCATCGTCCTGCCGGCCACGGTGGCGCTGGCGTACTCGAATGCCGAGGCTCCGGTCGGGGCATTGAGAGAGGACGGACCTGTCGATGAAGATGCCGAATTCCGCGGGATTTCGCGGCAGAAGACGGTTTTCCAGGTGTTCGACGCCAAGCGGGGCAAGCCCCATGTGTTGGGCTCCGTAACGTTCCCGCGGGACTGATTCGACGGCTCTGCGCAGGATGGCCGCGCGATTTTGCAAACCCCCACAGTCCGTGTAATGTATTCCTTGTTGCCCGGCGCGGGTGGCGGAATAGGTAGACGCGCTAGCTTGAGGTGCTAGTGCCCAATATATCGGGCGTGGGGGTTCAAGTCCCCCTCCGCGCACAGTTGTCCTGAGTCGCAACAAGGACAGCAGGAAGGCCCCGGAGTGAAAACTCCGGGGCCTTCCTGCTGTCCGAACCCATACCGTGAAGTGGGCAGTTGACTTTCAGCGGGATGGGGTCAATCTTCGCCTTCGACGCTACCACCGTGATCACGCGGCGGCCGGCGCGTGAGAGTGAGAGGCCCTCGTCTGGCGGCGTGATCGGCTACTACTATGGACAAGGAGAATCGGCTTAGTACGCTGACTGGATTCTCTGCCGGGGTGTCGACGATGGCCTCGCAGAAACGTGGAGGAGAGCATTTTGTTGGTAGCGCGCGGTGGAGACATCCTCACCTACGAAACCAGCACATCTCGGGTTCTCGCCTCGGTCGTGGTGACCATTGTGCTGGTCGTCTTCAACGCCATATTCCTGATGGCCTACCGCCGTTCTCCCGACACCCGGCGCAAATCACTGGTGACAGGGCTCAGCTGGTTGACAGTGGGGGCGGTCTTCATCGGACTCGTATGCATTTCCGGAAGGCCGCTGCCCGTAATCGACGAAGAAGCCGCGGAGGCCAAGCTTGTGAAGAAGTTTGGCATCTACGACGTCAGGCTCGTGAACAACGACTTCGACCCCGAGGCTGCGATCGGTGATGAACCGACGGACGATTCGCCCGAATTCATCGGAAAACTGGGAGTGAGAGGCGATGACACCGGCCAGGCGAATCCCGGCGATTATTCCGATGCATTTGATTACATGGAAGTGCAGTTTCGGGCGTCGTTCGCCGATAACGGCAATGGGATCACGAACATCACGATCATTGAACCGGCCGGTTTGAAACCCGAGGACATCGCCTGGGGGCACTCGCCCGGACGCTGACACCGACGTATCCCGCGTTGACCACTCATACACGCAGCGCGGCCCTGCCTCACGTGAGTGATCAATCCTGGGGGAGTCCCGTCGTGCGGTGCCGGCGGTCGCCCGCGAGGATTCCGTAGATAAGAGTGTCGGTCCATTCGCCCTTGCTCCACCAGTCCTGTCGCAGATGGGCTTCGTGTTCCATGCCGAGGTTGCGGGCGAGCTTGGCCGAGGCGGTGTTGCGCCCGTCCATCTGCGCGGTGACGCGATGCACCCGAAAGTGTTCGAATGCGAGATCGAGCACGGCCGCTACGGCCTCGGTCGCAAGTCCCTGACCGCCGAAATCCGGATCGAGCACCCAGCCGATTTCACAGACCCGGTGTTCTCGGTCGGTGAACCACAGCTGGACATCGCCGACCAGCCGGCCGGCGTGCTCGATGACAAGGGCGAGCGCCCCGGTCTCACCGTCCAGGTCGGTTTTCGGTACACGCTCCGCGGTCTTGACGATGGCGTCCTGAGGTGTCCACGGTTCGTCCAAGAGGAACCGCGCGACCTCGGGACGACAATAGACAATCCGGAGCGCGTCGGCGTCGTCGGTGCGGTGGACACGGAGTATGAGGCGCTCGGTGTGCAGTGGGAGGAAGCTCGGTTTCATCCCGGCCCAGCATACCCAATTCGTGAACAGGACTTCGTGACACGGGCTGCTGCCCGACAAACAGGGAAGCATGTGAGGGCCTGGCCGGTTTTAAGCGCTAGTCGCCGTCGAGTGCGAACGTCACGATATCTACCGGATCGGTCGTTCCGAGGCCCGGATAGTGACTCTCCAGGGCCGTATGAAGGTCTTCGAGGCAGGTGAAACCATCTTTTATCGCGATGTCCTCGGTCGCCTCGTCGCGGGCGATCGTGCGGACATCGGTGATGGTAGCGGGGATGACGACGACCTCACCGTCTTCTTTCTCGAAGACGAGCTCTGCGGAACCCGGTCTGAATGGGTCGTCGATTCGGATGGTCTGCGTTTTGGAGCCCGATCTGATGGGACCCTCGTACCCTTCCCACATATAGAGCTTCTGCGGCTGGTCGACGGCACGCCAATCGTAGGCCAGGGGCAGCAGCTCTGCGGCGGTGCGCGTGGTGAGCCCGTTCGCATCACGTACGACGAAACGTATTCTCGGATCCATGTCGAAGATGACCTGGCGGCACTTTCCGCACGGGGATATGACGTCACCTGTGGAGCCGTAGACTGCTGTGACCGCGACGATCGGGTCCGTGGGCGCAGACGAAGCGTGATTGGACAGCGCGGCGATTTCCCCGCATGGCCCGCCCAGGAAGTGATAGGTGTTGAGCCCGAGAACGACCTGGCCGGAAGCGGTGAGCAGACCGGCCGCAACTGTATGATCGTAGTCGTCGTTCCAGCGCGCGGCATGTTCGCCGGTGAGTCGGACCAAGTGCCGCAGTTCATCACTGATCATTCGATTCACTTTACGGCACGGGCTTTTCTCTCAGGGATCCGGCAGAAGTCTTGATCGGTACCTGTGTAGTACCCGGTTGAGCAGTCCGGCTGGTCAGTCGACGTCGACGGTCCGCACGAGGATCAGAGCGATACCCGCGCAGAGGACGAAGACGGCTCCGCCGACGGCTACGGGCAGTGCGATGTGAACGGAAGCGAGTAATCCTCCGAGAAATGAGCCGAGGGCCAGCCCGAGCAGACCGAGGACACGAGCCGCAGCATTCACGCGGCCGCGGAGTTCGCCCGGGACAAGGCGTTGGCGCAGTGAAGTCGAGCAGATTCCCCAGACCACGGCATGGAGAATGTAGATGGCCAGGAGAATCGAGGCCAGCGGTGCACTGTCCGTTGCCGCCAGGGCCAGCAGTGACACGGCTCCCGTGAACAGGCTTGCCACGATCGTCCACCGGTACCCGATCGATGAGCGAATCCGCGCTGTTGAAAACGAGCCGGCGAGCCCGCCGAGCGCCGACGCCGCGAGGATCAAGCCGTATCCCGCCTCGTCCACACCAAGTTGCCGCTGGGTGAAAACGACGAGGATCGAAAACGGGAGCATATAGCCGATGCTGGCGATGGCTCCGATCACGGCCAAGCCTCCGACGACTCGCTGGTGTGCGAGCCAGACTGCGCCGGTTATGGCTTCTCTCCAGAGCGAGGTGCGCGCTGTCGCTGCCACAGTGGCCGTATCCGAGCGACGCAATGGAAGGGCCAAAGCGACCAGGCCGGCAACCGCCCAGAGCCCGCCCATGGCGAAGACCGGCACCGCCGCGGCTATCGTGAAGAGGAACCCGCCAACCGGGGGACCCACGAACTCGTCGGCGATGAGCTGCGCCGCTGAAATCCGGCCGTTCGCGCGGTCCAGCTCGTCCTTGCGCACCACGCTCGGGACAAGGGCCGTGGCCGTATTGTCGGCGGCGCTCTCAAACGTGCCGACAACAGCGTAGGCCGCGTAGAGGAGGACCAGCCCACCGGCGCCCAGCTGCACACAGACCGCCAGAGCGAGCACGGCGAATCCGCGGAGCAGGTTGGCCGTGATCAGGATCGTGCGGCGGTCCAGGCGATCGACCCACACGCCGATCGGGAGTGCGACGAGTAGGCGGACGAGCGCGTACAACGTCGAGAGGCCGGCGACCCAGCGTGGATCATCGGTGAGCGAAGCCGCCAGCAACGGAATCGAGACGAACGCCAATCCGTCTGCCAGATTCGACGCGGCATTCGCGCTCCAGAGCACGGAGAACGGCCGACCGAGTGACATCCACCCAGTCTAAGCGCCCTCCGAGATAGGCTCGAGCACATGGAAACGACGTCCGCCTCAGCCCCTGCGCCGCACATCGGTCATCCTCTCACCGAAATCGCGCTCCACTTCCTCTATGACCGGATCCGCGCGGACGCCGTGCCCAGCGGGACGGCCGCCGTGGACCATGTTCAGCGGCCCCAGGCCAACACGGACCCCACAGAGGAACTGGCCGCAAGGTTGAGCGCACAGGGGATCACCGTCGATCCTGCCGGAATCCTCGCCCGTGCCGCAGCGGGCCGAGCCGCTGCCGCGGTACCCGGAGCCGCTGTGATGAGCGTGCAGGCCTACGACCGGGCCAGGACGCACTGGCTGGGGGAGGTCGGCGCACAGGCGGCGCCGGGGGAGCGGGCCTGGCCGCCCACCTCGCAGACGGTGATGAAGCACCTGGGCGCCGGGCGCTGGAATCCGGCACTGGCGGCGGCCGGATTGCCCACGGCCAGCACCGGCCGGCCCGCCGGCGCCACCCGCTTCTCCGCTGCCGACTACGACGGGCTGATGGTCCGGTACGCACAAGAGGACCCCACCGGTTCCTTCACCGCCTTCAGTACCTGGCTGTCGGCCCTGCGCAGCGGCGGTGGGAATTTGCCGTCGCCGGCGGCGGTGCGCCGCCATTATGGTTCATGGTCGGCCGCCAGGGCCGCCGGGGGCGGCGCCCCTGCGTCCGAGCGCTGACACCACAGGCGCTCTGACGAGGAACGATGGATAGGATGTGAGGACCGACACGCAGGGAGGAGCTTCCGCCTGCACCCGATGAAAGGACCATCCATGACAGGATCCGCGGACGCCGCGCAGACCGACTTCACCCAGGCCGCCGCCGAGGTCACAGCGATCGCGCAGGACCTCATCCGCTTCGATACCCAGAACTGGGGCGATGGGAAGGCGAACCCGGACCTCCCCGCAGCCGAGTACATCAAGGGCAAGTTCGACGAAGTGGGCCTCGAATCGACCATCTACACCTCAGGTGAGGGCCGCGCGAACCTACTGGCCCGGATCCCCGGACGCAACCCCGAACGCGGCGCCCTCGTCGTCCACGGCCACACCGACGTCGTTCCAGCAGACGCCTCGGAATGGAGTGTCGACCCCTTCGGCGGGATCATCAAGGACGGTCTACTGTGGGGCCGCGGTGCGGTCGATATGAAGGACATGGACGCGATGATCATCGCATCCGTCCGCCACCTGGTGCGCCAGGGCATCCAGCCCGACCGCGACCTCGTCATCGCGTTCTTCGCCGATGAGGAGGCCGGGTCCGCCTTCGGTGCGAAGTTCATGGTCGACAACCACGCCGACCTGTTCACCGGCGCCACCGATGCGGTCTCGGAGGTGGGCGGCTACTCCGTGGACATCCGCGGGCAGCGGGCCTACCTCGTGCAGACGGCGGAGAAGGGCCTGCTGTGGCTCAAACTCACGGCCCGCGGTTCGGCCGGGCACGGCTCCCAGGTCAATCGCGACAACCCGATCACCAAACTGGCCCAGGCGGTCGCCCGGATCGGCGAACACGAATGGCCGCAGGAAATCCCGATCGCCACCCAGCAGCTGCTGCGCGGGGTGTCCGATATGACCGGCATCGAGTTCGCGGCGGAGAACTATGGGGCCCTGCTCGATGAGCTGGGCAGTGTGCAGAAGTTCGTCGGGGCGACCTTCAACAACATCTCCAACCCGACCCTGCTCAGCGGTGGCTACAAGCACAATGTCATCCCGGGTGAGGCGAGCGCCCTGATCGACTGCCGGCCGCTGCCCGGGCGCACCGAGGACATGATGCTCACCATCAAGGAACTGGCCGGCCCCGATGTCGAGGTCGACACCCTGATCGAGGGCGTGGCGCTGGAGACGCCGTTCACCGGCCGCACTGTCGACGCGATGGTCTCCTCCCTGCAGGCCGAGGACCCCGGTGCCACTGTGCTGCCCTATGCGCTCTCCGGGGGAACGGACAACAAGCAGCTCAGCCGTCTGGGCATCACCGGCTACGGCTTCGCGCCACTGCAGCTGACGCCCGATCTGGACTTCCCCGCCATGTTCCACGGAGTCGACGAGCGGGTCCCGGTCGCAGCGCTCGAATTCGGCACCAAGGTGCTCGGGCGTTTCATGCTCGACTCCTGAACTCGTCGCGGGCGGACGAGGCTAGACCTCCACCCTGGTCCGCCCGCCCGGCTTCCGGCCGGGCAGGGCGGCGATCAGAGCGCCGATGACGACGATGAGCATGGCCAGTAGGTTCAACGGCGCCAGAGCATGCGCGGCATTGCCGGTGAAGACATCGATCAACAACGACCCGACAAGGTTGCCCAGCAGTGTCGACATGCTCAGCATCAGCACGCCCAGCCGGGTCACTGCGGCAGTGGACACGCCGATGAAGATCACGCCCAGCGCACCGCCGGTGAACATCCACCAATCGCCCGGCAGCGCAACCTCCCAGCGCAGCGGCGTGACCAGCCCGGCGACGACACCGGAGCACAGCAGCAGGAACAGCGTGCCGACGAGGAAGTTCGTCGTGGTCGCGGCGACCGCGGACCGTGTCGCGTTCTTGATCCGGCCGTTGAAGGCCTGTTGGAACCCGGTGAGGATGCCGGAGACTACGGGCAGCAGGGGCGCCCACCAGGCGATCCCTCCTGTCAGACTGCCCACGGAGGACACGATGACACCCGCGATGACGATGACGACGCCCAGGATCCGGGTCGTGGACAGGGGCTTGCGTCCACCCGGCGGCAGGTTCGTGTTGTCCACGATGAGAGCGCCCAACAGCTGACCGGACAGGAACGACAGGGTGAACACCGCGACCCCGAAGATCGGCACCGTCAACGATTGGGAGATGACGATCGTAGAGCCGGCGATACCGCCGGTGAGCATCCACCAGGGGATCCGGCCCGACTTGATCAGGGAGATCTCGCGGGCCGCCGCGCGCCGTGACGCCGGGAAGGCGAGCACGATGACGATCATGATGAGCAGTCCGGTCGCGAAGGAACTGGTGGCGGAGAAGATTCCATGACCGAGCACTCCGGCCAGAGCGCCATTGGCCTTGCCCTGGCCTGCCATGCCGATACCGGCGCCCACTGCCAGCAGAGCGGTTGAGGCGAAGGCCAGATTGCCCGCCGACTGGGCGGTGCGGGTCCCGGTCATGCGGTGCGCTGCATTCGAATGATCCTGCGCTTGAGCACTACGGTTCTGGCCCCGCCGAAGTGGATGAGGGTCCGAGCGAGTTCCCATTTGCCGTACTCGGTGGCCTCACTGACCTCGCGGTAGGCCACCGACTTGGGGGTGTGGGGTTGGAACCGCACAGTGCGGTACTCGTATTCGATATCGGCCCTGGTGCGCTGCATGCGCGCTCCTTTCGTCTGCCAAGGTGCTCAGTCGCGCCCTGTGCGTCACTGTATCAACGGGGCATCGGGTTGACGGTACGCTAGGGGAATGGCCCAGATCATATTCGTGCGCCACGGCGAGTCCAGCGCGAATGTCGACAAGGTACTCGCCGGCCGTACTCCCGGAGTCCACCTGAGCTCCCGCGGGGTCGAACAGGTCACCGCTCTGCGCGAGGCCATCTCCGCCATCGCGCCGCAGCGGATAGTCCGATCGAGCGTATTGCGCTGTCGTGAGACCGCCGAACTCCTGTTCCCGGATCGCCACCGGGCGATTGCGATCCATCGGGCCTTCGACGAGGTCGATTACGGCCAGTGGTCGGGCCGCCGGCTCGCCGACTTGGGACGGCTGTCGGCTTGGGCCGAACTGGTGGAGAATCCCGGCTCCGTCGAGTTCCCGGGAGGAGAGTCCCTGGCCGAGGCCTATGCCAGAGCCCGCAGGGGTGTGGCCGAACTGCTCGATGGAGCGGGCGAAGGCGAGCGCATCGTCGTCGTGACACACGGTGACATCGTCAAATTCGCCCTGCTGGACGCACTGGGCCTGGGCCTGGGCGGGCTGCACCGGCTGACGGTGGCGACCGGGACCTTCAGCCTCGTCGACTACACACGGCCGGACGCCCCGATGGTCTGTGCCGTCTCCGCCGCCGGTCCTGCACAGCGGGCCCGCGGCACCCTGGGCGGGTAGCGGGGCCCGCCACGGTCGCTCAGGCGTGGAGCAGGCCAGTGCCCAACAGGATGTAGAGCACAATGCCCAGTGCGATCCGGTACCACACGAAGGGCGCGAACGACTTCGTGGAGACGAACTTGAGGAAGCCCACGATCACGGCGTAGCCGACGCCGAAGGCGATTACGGTGGCCAGGGCGGTGGGGCCCCAGCCCAGGGTCATCGGCTCGTCCACGGCCTTGGCCGCGGAATAGAGCCCCGAGAGGAAGACCGCGGGCATCGCCAGCAGGAACGAATACCTGGCCGCAGCTTCACGGGTGAAGCCCATCAGGCGCCCGGCCATGATCGTTCCGCCAGAGCGCGAGACCCCGGGGATCAGCGCCAGCGCCTGTGCCAGACCGTATCCCACGCCCTGCTTCCACGTCATCTGATCCAGGGTGAGGTCCCGCCGTCCCAGCCGGTCGGCTATACCCAGGATGATGCCGAAGACGATGAGCATGGTCGCGGTGATCCACAGGCTGCGCAGGGTCGAGGTGATCGCATCTTCGAACAGCAGTCCCAAGACGCCGATGGGAATGGAGCCGATGATGACCCACCAGCCCAAACGGACCTCGGGGTCCTTTCTGTCCCACTTGCCCACTAGTGCCATACACCACTTCGAGATGATGCCGACGATGTCGTTCCAGAAGTAGACGAGCACGGCCGCCTCTGTGCCCAACTGGATGATGGCGGTGAAGAAGGATCCCGGTTCGCGGCCCGGCATGAGGAATTCCCCGACGATCGACAGATGGGCCGAGGAGGAGATCGGCAGGAACTCGGTGAGTCCCTGCACAATGCCCATGATCGCGGCGATGAGCCAGTCCAGCATGCAAAACCTTTCAGAGTGGTCGGCCGCCGGGCCCGTGCCGACGGTCGATTGAATACCCTAGACAGGTTATCCGGTAGTCTCATGGGATATGGAGCGAAATCGCGTTGGCAACTCGGGTTTAGAGGTATCTTCCGTCACTCTGGGTGCCTTCGAATTCGGCCGCCGGGTCGACGGGGAAACCGCTTCCCGACTACTCGAGGACTATGCCGAGGCCGGGGGGACTCTGGTGGAACTGCCGTCCTTCGCCGGTCCCGCCGCAGATGTCCTTGGTACCGCTGGGATCCCCGATTCGGTATCGGTCGCCGCACGGGTGGGGATCGTCGGGTCGGGGGAGAACGCGCATGTCAATGCGGGCAGAGCCACTCTGCTCGCCCAGACCAGGTCCCTGCTCCAACGGTTGGGCCGTGACCGGATCGATTTGCTGGTCCTCGACGGCTTCGACTACGACACTCCATTGGACGAGACCGCAGCTGCGGTCGACCAGCTATTGAGAAGCGGCCAGGTCGTCCACGTGGCTGCCGCCTACCTCACCGGTTGGCAGCTGGCCACGCTGCGCGGAGCCGGCATCGACGTGGTGGCGGCCTGCAATGAACACTCTCTGTTGGCCCGCGAGGTCGAACAGACGGTCTTCCCCGCAGCGGATTATCTGGGAGTCGGCATTCTGGCCGGTGCGGGGCTGGGCCGAGGGCTGCTCACCGGCCGCTACCAGGGTCAGTCCACCGCCGGCACCCGCAAGGAGACGAGCGCCGCGGACTACGTCGACGAACTCGACACCGAGGCATCGCGGGCAGTGATCAGTGGAGTACTCAAAGCCGCCAGTGCCCTGGGGACATCCGCGGTGGACGTGGTGATGGCCTGGAACCGGCTGCAGCCGCAGGCCAGCACGATCGTGGCGCCCCGAACTCCGGAGCAGTTGGCCGAGGTCATCGACTCGCGGTTGGTCCTGGCTCCGGAGATCCTGGAGGCACTCGATCAGATCTCCGACCCCGTCTACCGATCCTCTTCCTCGACGTCTGCATAGTCATCGTCATCGTCGTCCAACTCATCGGACTCATCGTCGAAGTCATCTGAGTCCGAGTCCTCCGCATCCTCTTTGGCATCCTCGATGTCGTCGTAGAGCTCGAAGGGCGTGACTTCGTCGAACGCGGTGAAGATCGCATCGTCGTAGTCGTCGAAGGCGTCTGCCAGGGCGGTGTAGGCGGCGCGGACGTTCTCGTCGGTCGAGCCGCTGCGGTGCGCCGCAGCCTGGAAATGGGCTCGGATGGCGGAAAGGAATTCTTCGAGGGCGACCTCAGGCTCTACGCTCATGGCGTCATTCTAACCGTGCACGCAGTGACAGGCGATAGGCTTGGACCATGGCTTCTCAGGTTTTCGAGCATTCCAACCCCGACCGCTTCATCGTGGGCACCGTCGGACTTCCTGGGGACCGGACCTTTTACCTCCAGGCCAAGTCCGAGTCACGCGTGACGACGGTGAAACTGGAGAAGGAACAGGTCGAAATGCTCTCGGAGCGGATGGCCGAACTGCTCGACATGGTGCGGGCCAAGACCTTGGCCGTAGACGAGATCCCCGCGACGGCGCTGCCCCGCCATTACGACAATGCCGGACTCTCGATGCCCGTCGACCCGGAATTCAGGGTGGGGACGATGAGTCTGGGTTGGGACACGGGACTCTCCCGACTCCTGGTCGAATGCTATGAACTCTCTCAGGCCGATGCCGAATCCGGTATCACCGCGGATCCCGATGACGATGAACGGGCCGTCTTCAAAGTCGTCCTGTCCGGCGCCCAGGCCCGCGAATTCTCCCGGAGGGCGGATCAGGTGGTGGGCGCCGGTCGGGAGGACTGCCCCTTCTGTTCGTTGCCGCTGGACCCCGGCGGACATCTATGCCCACGGGCCAATGGAGTGGCACGCTGATGACGCCGGCCGAACTCCTGGACCACGGCCGGGTCGAGGTGTTCGGAGAGATTCCGGGAGCCAGCAATGCTACCTACCTGGTCAGTGTCGAGGCCGACGGGTCGATCGCCCGTGCCGTCCTCAAGCCCCGTGCCGGAGCCCGGCCCCTGCACGACTTCGATGTGGAGACCCTGCCCGCCCGGGAAGTCGCGGCCTTCGAACTCTCACGGTTCCTCGGCCTGGACTGTGTGCCGCCCACCGTGCTGCGTGAGGATTTGGGGGAACTCTCAGGTTCACTCCAGGCCTATGTCAGTGCCTCCGGCGGGCAGGAGGTCGATGTGTATGAAGCGGATAGGGTCCCAGCCGATGTGCTGCCGGTCTTCCGCGCCCAGGGCGATGACGGCTCCGAACTCGTCATCGCCCACACTCCCGCGGTCAGGCGGATCGCGTTGCTCGACCTGCTCATGGGAAACGCCGATCGCAAGGGCGGCCACGTGCTCACCGGCAGCTGGGACCCACAGCACCGTGCGCCCGGCGTCTACGGGATCGACAATGGGCTGAGCCTGGCCACCGGCGATCGGTTGCGGACCCTGCTCTGGGGCTTCGCAGGGGAACCGCTGACCGTCGATGAGGTCGGGGTGCTGCGGGCTGCCGCCGATGTCGGTGCCGTCGCCCACGTCCTCGGTCCGCTGCTCACTGCGGACGAGGTCGCGCAGGTCGCCGTGCGCGCCACCGCACTGCTGGGCGCGGGGGAGTATCCCTATCCGCCGACTGACCGCTATCCGCTGCCCTGGCCTCCGTTCTAGCGGCCGGGGGCCGGGATTGGCGCCGGTGGCTTCAAAAAGCCATGACGATATGTATGCTTGGTCGGGTGAGATCATGGTCGAAACCTAGTATTCCCGTCCTGCCCACCCGGGGCCCAGCCCCCACCGCGTACAGCACCTCGGCCCGCGGTCCCGTCACCATCACCGGTGACGGCGCGCCCCGCCTGTACGTCTGCGGGATCACCCCCTACGATGCGACACACATGGGGCACGCTGCGACCTACGTCGCCTTCGACACCCTGGTCCGCGTCTGGCGCGACGCAGGGTTCGATGTGACCTATGTGCAGAACACCACGGATATCGACGACCCCCTGCTGGAACGTGCCGACGACACCGGCGTCGACTGGCGTGCGCTGGCCGATGAACAGATCGAGCTCTTCCGCACCGATATGGAGGCACTGCGGGTGATCCCGCCGGCGCACTACATCGGCGCCGTCGAATCGATCCCCGATGTCGTGGCCGCGGTGGAGGACCTCGTGGCCAAGGGCGCCGCCTACAGCCTCGACAACGGCGATGTGTACTACCGGGTCGACACCGAGGTGCGCCCGCCGTTCGGCTCCGAGAGCCACCTGGACCACGCGCAGATGATGCGGTTCTTCGCAGAACGCGGCGGCGATCCCGAAACTCCGGGCAAGGAGAACCCCCTGGACGCTCTGCTGTGGCGCTCCGCCCGGCCCGGAGAACCCAGCTGGCCGGGTGCCTCGTTGGGCGCGGGCCGACCGGGCTGGCACATCGAATGCGCTGTCATCGCCGGCAAGTACGCGGGATTCCCCCTGACCGTGCAGGGCGGGGGATCCGATCTGATCTTCCCCCACCACGAAATGTGTGCGGCCCATGCCACGGCCCTGACGGGCACACCCTTCGCCGAGGCCTATATGCACACGGGAATGGTCGGACTCGACGGGGAGAAGATGTCGAAGTCCAAGGGCAACCTGGTCCTCGTCTCCCGCCTGCGGGCCCAGGGCGTCGACCCCGCCGCGATCCGTCTGGCCATCCTCGCCCATCACTACCGGTGCGATTGGTTCTGGGACGAGCCCCTGCTGGCCAGCGCCCAGGACAGGTTGGATCAGTGGCGCGCGGCCGCGCGCTCGAACGTGCCGGTCGCCGCAGCCGAGGTGCTGGCCGACCTGCGCGCCGCCCTGGCAGACGATCTGGACACCCCGAGCGCGCTGGGTGTGATCGACGAATGGGCTGCGGCCCGCGGCGACGGGTCGTCGCCGGCTGCGGCCGACCAGCTCGAGATCGTCCACGCCGTGGACGCCCTGCTGGGCATCGACCTGCTCGCGGACTGAGCAGGAGGGGCCCTGGCCCCGCTATTCGCGGCGGCGCAGGTATCGTTCGATCTCGCGGGCGATCGCCTCGCCGGTGGCCTCCGGTAGATCTGCGGCGTCCACCTGTGACTCCAATTCCTCGACCAAGCCCGCCAGATCCGCGTCATCGGCGACCAGCGCATCGACCCCGGCCAGCCAGGCCTCGGCCTCTACGTGGATCTCACGATGGTCGACCAGCAGCCCGGTCAAGTCCTCGAACACTCCCAGCAGCGCCAACAGCGCCTTGGGATTCGGGGCCGCCAGTGCATAGTCGGGCGCCAGCACCCAGGCATTGACCGGTTCGCATCCGGCGGCGGCCAGCAGTGGCTGGACGAAGCCCATGAAACCGGTGGGGCCCTCGTACTCCTCCGCGACGACCGCCTCCCCGTGCGCGGCGGGATCCTCGCTGGTCAGGGTCACCGGCAGCGGCCGGGTATGGGGAACCTCGGCGGCCAGTGCGCCCAGGGACACCACCCGATCACCGGTGGAGACTAAGTCGAGGAATTCCGTGGCGAACCTGGACCAGTGCAACTGCGGTTCAGGACCGAGTACGACCCTGATCGGATTGCCGCCGCCGGGCACTGTGCCGTCGAAGCACTGCAGGGACGGCATCCGGATGACGGGACCGGCGGGGGTGCGCTCGATCAGCGGACGGGCGCAGGTCAGATCATAGAATTCCTCCCCTGCGAGTTCGGGTCCCGGGGACAGGTCCCACTGTTCGATGAGGTGGCGGGCCAGATCGGAGGCCGCATTGGCGGCGTCCGTCCAACCCTCGAGGGCGATGACGACCAGGCGCTGCCCGGCTGACAGATACGACATGCCTCCAGGCTACCCGCGCACTAGGGTGGAGGGTGTGAAACTCAAAGCAGTCCTGTGGGACATGGATGGCACCCTGGTCGACACCGAACCGTACTGGATCACAGCCGAGACCGCGCTGATGGCGCAATACGGCCTGCCGTGGACCGCGGCAGACGGCCGGCAGCTGATCGGCAATGCACTGAACGTCTCGGCCGATGCGCTGCGCGCCGCCGGCCTGCCGCTTGGCACGGCGGAGACCGTCGAACGGCTGCTGGACCGAGTGGGGGAGCAGGTCGTTGAACACACCCCGTTCCGTCCCGGTGCGCTCGAACTGTTGCGCGATCTGGTCGCAAGCGGTGTGCCGACCGCCATGGTGACCATGTCGTACCGTCGGCTCGCCGAGGTGGTCGCCCGGCAGACGCCCACCGGCGCCCTGGACACACTCATCACCGGCGACGAGGTCAGCGCCGGCAAGCCCGATCCGGCGCCCTATCTACAGGCGGCCGCCACCCTCGGATTGGAGCCGACCGAGTGCATCGCCCTGGAGGATTCGGTGACCGGTCTGACATCCGCGGTGGCGGCGGGCACCCGGGCCATCGGCGTGCGCAATCTGGAAGACCTGAGCGGTGTGCCGGGGGCCACCCTCATCGACACCCTGCAGGGCGTCGATGCCGCGCAGTTGGCGGGACTGGTCGGCCTGGACCTGTGAGCCGCGGGCTCAGCGCCCGGCGAGCGCGGTGATTTCCGGGGCGGCGGGCGCCTCATTGCCCCAGGCCGGGCACAGGGGTTTGAAATGGCACCATCCGCACAACGGCGAGGTGCGGGTGCGCCACACCCCGGTTTCGGCCGACCGGGAAATGTCCTCCCACAGGCCCAGGATCTGGTGTTCGGTGCGTTCGACGTCGGCCAGGACCGGTCGCATCGCCTTGATGGACCGCGATCCCAAGTACATCAGCTGCAAGGTGTGGACCAGCACACCGTCCGTACGGTAGCGCAACAGGGCGTAGAAGCGCATCTGGAATTCCGCCTCCCTGCTGTACTGCGGCTTGGGCTGCTTGCCGGTCTTATAGTCGACCAGCCGGATCTGCCCACCGGGGGCCACATCGATCCGGTCGATGAAGCCGCGCAGCTTCAGCCCGTTGTCCAGAGTCACGGAGACGAACTTCTCCCGTTCCGCCGGCTCCAGCCTGTCCGGCAGCTCCAGTGCGAAGTAACTGCGCAGCAGCTGTGCCGATTCGTCGAACAGCCGGTCGCGGGCGACCTCATCGGGGAAGAGTTCGGCAACGTCCTCCTTGTCCCGGGCAAGGTCGTCGAACCGGGGCACGATGAGACCGCGCGCTGCGTCGAGGGTGCGCTCCGGCGCCGGTAGATCGTAGAGGTGCTCGAGCACCGCGTGTACCAGGGTGCCCTTGAACGCGGCGGCCGACGGCGGTTCCGGCAGCCGATCGACGGTGCGGAAGCGGAACTTCAGAGGGCACTGCAGGAAATCGTTCGCACGCGAGGGGGAAAGAGCATTGAGTTCGGCCATGGCACCCATCTTAGGAGCGAGCACGGACACGGTAGGATTGGGGCGATGTCGTCTCAATCCAAGCGCAAGCCCTTCATCGGCTCCTCTACCGGCCTGACCCTGGGCAGGGTGTTGGGCGCCCCGGTGATCCTGTCCTGGTCGTGGTTCATCGCGGCCGCGGTCATCACCATCCTCTTCACCCCCTTCGTGCGCACCATGAGCGGTGGCGACCTGCGGATGAGCGCCTGGGTCATCGCATTCTGCTATGCGGTCCTGCTGTTCTTCTCCGTCTTCCTGCACGAACTTGCCCACGGTGTGGCCGGTCGGCTCTACGGGCAGCGCGTCGCCGCATTCGAACTGAACATCTGGGGCGGCTTCACGAAGTTCGAACCCAAGGTGGAGGAGGACCAGCGGAAATCCGCGACCACGAACTTCGTGGTCTCCATCGTCGGGCCCATCGTCAACATCGTGCTGGCCCTCGTCGGCTGGCTGCTGCTGCGGATCGTCCCGGACGGATCGGTCGCCTGGCTGCTGTTGGTCGCCCTGGTGTTCGCGAACCTGGCTCTGGGCGTGATGAACCTGTTCCCCGGCATCCCCTTAGACGGTGGTTGGGCCCTGCAGGCCCTGATCTGGCGGGCCACGAACAGCCAGTACAAGGGCACGATCGTCGCCAGCTGGATCGGCAGGGGGATCGCGGTGGCCCTCATTGTCGTCTCCGTCGTCGTGCCGATGGCCGCCGGTCAGCGGCCCGACTACGTCACGATCATCTCCACCACGGCGATCGCACTCATGCTGTGGTTCTCCGCGGGCGACGCCGCGACTCACGCGAAGCGGGCGCGCAAGATGGAGAACTACGACCTCGACCAGGTGATCCAGCCGGCGATCGCCGCCACCTGGGACTCCGAGGTGGCGCACGCCCTGGCCGTCGCGAACAGCATGGGCGCTGCAGGGGACCAGACGCTCATCATCGTGCTCAACGAACGCGGCCTGCCCTATGGGATCGTCGACCGCCATGCGGTCGCCGGGCTCAACGAGGAAGTCGCGCAAACCAGCCTCATCCACGAGTTCGCCCGCCCCCTGGGCGGCTGGGTCGGGGTGCCGCATGAAATCACGGCACCCCACCTTCTGGAGTCCCTGACCCATCGGCCCAAGGCGGAGTTCTGCCTGGTGATGGAGGGTTCGACGCTGACCGGACTGATCGATCTGCAGGAGTTCTTCGACGAACTGATGGCCGTGTGACCCGCGCCGGGTGATCGCATCGCGGACATTCCGCCCACCGATGGGGAGGGCGGGCCCTATTCGTAATAGGCTTGAAGCACAATGACTGCGATGACGACGACCGGTGCGAACGACCGGCGAGGCCCATTCCGCCCCGGCGACAAGGTACAGCTGACCGATCCCAAGGGCCGGATGCACACCCTGGTGCTGGCACCGGGACACATCTTCCACACCGCCAAGGGACAGTTGGCCCACGATCTGCTGATCGGGGCCGAGCAGGGCACCGTGGTGGAGAACTCGGCGGGGGTGTCCTATCAGGCACTGCGGCCCACGCTCGAGGACTTCATCCTCTCGATGCCCCGCGGCGCGGCCGTCATCTACCCCAAGGACGCCGCCCTCATCGTGACACTGGGCGATATCTTCCCCGGTGCCACCGTGGTCGAGGCGGGTCTGGGCTCCGGCGCCCTGACCCTGAGCCTGCTGCGGGCGGTGGGCGACACCGGCCGGGTGCACTCCTTCGAACGCCGCGAGGAATTCGCCGCCATCGCCGCGGGCAATATCCGCGATTTCTTCGGAGGCGACCATCCCGCATGGTCCTACACTCTGGGTGATCTGTCCGAGGAGCTACCGGGGCAGTTCGCCCCCGGCACGGTCGACCGCGTGGTCCTGGACATGCTGACCCCGTGGGAGTGCCTGCCGGAAGTCGCCACTGCCCTGGCACCCGGCGGCGTCTTCATCGGCTACGTCGCGACCGTCCCCCAGCTGTCCCGACTGCGCGAGGCGATTGCGGCCTCCGGACAGTTCACCGAATCCCGCGCCCTGGAGTCCATGGTCCGCGATTGGCACCTCGAGGGCCTGGCGGTGCGTCCGGAGCACCGGATGATCGGCCACTCCGGCTTCCTCCTGTTCGCCCGCCGCCTGGCTCCAGGCGGCAGCCCCCTGGAACGGGTGAAGCGGCCGCAGGCCGCGACCCCGAAGGAAGCCGATCGGGCCGCCTGGCAGGATCCGGAAGTCACGCCAGAGGCAGTGGGTGAACGCATCGCCACGCCCAAGAAACTGCGCAGGGTCGCGCGGGAAGTCGATCGGCGCGCGCAGTTCCTGGATACGGACACAGCTCAGAGTACATCCGAGGAGGAATGAGATGAGCACGGAAGAAGAGCTCGGCCGCCTGCGCAAGGATTCCGCATCCCTGCGCCAGCAGCTGTTCAATGCCGGCAAGCGCAATGAGGCCCTGACGAAGACCCTGCGCACGGCCAGGGAGGAACTCACCCGGATCAAGTCCGAGGCCGAGCGTCTGACGGAGCCGCCGAACTCGTTCGCCACAGTGGTGGGCGTGGTGACCGGCGAGGATGCGATCCCCACCGTCGACATCCTCTATGCGGGCCGGCAGATGCGTGTGGCCATTTCCCCCGAACTCGACTCCTCCCGGCTGGTCCCCGGTATCACCGTTCGTCTGTCGGAGGGCCTGGTGGCCCTGGACGTCGCCGATTACAACCGGGTCGGCACCGTCGTCACGGTGCGCGAGCTGGTGGGCGAGGACAGGATCCTGGTCGGGGCCCCGGGGGATGATGAGCAGATCTACACGCTGGCACAGCCCCTGTTGGACTCCGGCCTGCGCGCCGGTACCGCGGTGTTGGTGGACACCAGAACCCATTACGCCTATGAGCTGGTGGAGAAGCCGGAGGTCCAGTCGCTCCTGCTCGAACACGTCCCCGACATCTCGTATACGGACATCGGCGGGTTGCATGCGCAGATCGGCGAGATCCAGGACGCGGTGGAACTGCCCTTCGAGCACCCGGAGCTGTACCGCGAACACGGGCTCAAGCCGCCCAAGGGCATTCTGCTCTACGGCCCTCCCGGCTGTGGCAAGACCCTCATCGCGAAGGCCGTCGCGAACTCCCTGGCCGCCCGGCGGCAGGCCGACCCGGAAGCCGCAGGCCGCCGTCCGCGCTCCTACTTCCTCAACATCAAGGGCCCGGAGCTGCTGGACAAATACGTCGGCGAAACCGAACGCCAGCTACGGCTGATCTTCGCCCGCGCCAGGGAGAAGGCCACCGCCGGATCCCCGGTCGTGGTGTTCTTCGACGAGATGGAGTCGCTGTTCCGCACCCGCGGCACCGGCAAGTCCTCGGACGTGGAGACCACGATCGTCCCGCAGCTGCTGGCCGAGATCGATGGTGTCGAACGGCTCGACAACGTCATCGTGATCGGTGCGTCCAACCGGGAAGATCTGATCGATCCCGCGATCCTGCGCCCCGGTCGGCTGGATGTCAAGATCCGCATCGAGCGTCCGGACCGCCAGGCGGCCAAGGAGATCTTCGGGATCTACCTCAACGCCGAACTGCCACTGCACCCGTCGGTGCTCGAGGGCACCACGGACAGGCAGCAGGCGGTCGATCGGCTGATCGATCACTGCACCGAGCGGATGTACGAGCGCACGCCGGAGAACGAATTCGTCCGCGTGACATACGCGACCGGACGCTCGGAGACCATGTACTTCGCAGACTTCACCTCCGGGGCGATGATCGCCAATATCATCGACCGGGCCAAGAAGTATGCGATCAAGGACGCTCTGACCACAGGCGTCAAGGGCCTGTCCGCCGCTCACTTCGATGCGGCCATCGCCGAGGAGTTCTCCGAGCACGAGGACCTGCCCAATGAGACCAACCCCGATGAGTGGGCGCGGATCTCCGGTAAGAAGGGCGAACGGATCACGAACCTGACGATGCTGGCACGCGACCGCCGGGAGATCGCCGCGGCCTCGGCTGCTGCTGCGACGGTTCCCCCGGCGGTGACGGCCAGGCCGGACGACAGCCTGCTCTGATCGCCGGCTGGCCGTGACCGGTCAGCCGCGGCGGGCGATCAGCGTGGCGATCGCCCGCCACCCGACCAGGGTCACGAAATTCATGCTCGCGGCTACAACCATGAAGGATCCCGCGTTCGTCTCACCGATGAAGAAACGGATGAGCAGACCGCCCAGTACGGTCACCGCCCAGACGCCGGTGCCCACGGCCAGAGGCGCAGTGGGTTGGCGCCAGGCCGCGGTCAGCAGCCAGGCGGCGGCCAGCGCCGCGGCGAAGGGCCACGCGGTGTGCACGACTTCGAGGGGGACCAGGGAATGATGGTGGGTGTAGTGCCCGATCACCGTGAACAGGACGACGAGCACAAGGTCGGCGATGAGAGCCGGGGCGACATGGGAATTCTTCTTAGGCGACACCGTTACAGTTTAGACAGGGGAGGCAGACGATGATCTCAGCGAAACGCATCATGGGTGCGGAGACCGAATTCGGCATCTGGCAGCAGAACAACCCACACGCCAATCCGATGCGCGATTCAGCGCGCGTCGTCGACGCATACGCAGGGCCGCGGGGGCTCAAATCCAGCCAGAATTTCTGGGACTTCTTCTCGGAGACCCCCTTGGCCGACGCCAGGGGCTTCCTGATGAACATCCAGGATGCCGACCCCAGCCAGTTGACGAACATCCCTCAGGCCCAGCCCGAGGCCCAGTACCTGGCCAATGTGGTGCTGGAGAACGGGGCCCGGCTCTACGTCGACCACGCACACCCGGAGTACTCCTCACCGGAGGTCACGAACCCCCGTGATCTGCTGGTGTGGGACAGGGCCGGAGATCTGGTCGCGCTGGGTGCTGTGCGCAATCTGGCCAACACGACCGAGCCGGTCAACCTGTACAAGAACAACACCGACTCCAAGGGCGCCTCGTACGGTGCACACGAGAACTACCTGGTCGACCGCTCCGTGCCCTTCGACGCGATCGTCGCCGGTCTCACCCCGTTCTTCATCACCCGGCAGATCCTGTGCGGGGCCGGCCGGGTGGGCATTGGCACGGCGGGTCAGTACCCCGGCTATCAGATCTCCTCGCGGGCGGACTTCTTCGAAGCCGAGGTAGGGCTGGAGACGACCCTGCGCCGGCCGATCATCAACACCCGTGACGAGCCCCATGCCGATCCCGAGCTCTACCGCCGGCTGCACGTCATCATCGGCGATGCCACCCTGGCCGAACCCGCAACCCTGGTGCGCTTCGGGTCGACTGCCCTGGTGCTGGGCCTGATCGAATCCGGCCTGGCCCCGGCCTTCGACATCGCCGAGCCCGTAGCCGAACTCCAGAACGTCTCCCACGATCTGACCTTGAGCCACCGCATCGGCCTGTCCGATGGGACGACCACGAGCGCGCTGGAGATCCAGCGCGCCTATCTGTCGGCGGCACAGGCCGCGGTGGGCCCCGAGCCGGATACCGCGACCGCAGAGGTGTTGGATCTGTGGGAAGACTTCCTGGACAAACTGGCCAGGGACCCGATGGAGTTGGCCGACTCGATCGACTGGGTCGCCAAATGGCGCTTGCTGGAGCAGTATCGCAAGCGCGACAACCTGCCGTGGAACAGTCCCAAGCTGGCGCTGATCGACGTGCAGTACCACGATGTGCGCCCGGAGAAGGGCCTGTTCTACAAGCTCGAGGCCGCCGGCGCCATCCGCCGGCTGAGCGATCCCGCGGCGGTCGAACGAGCGGTCGTCGTGCCGCCGCCGGATACCAGGGCCTGGCTGCGCGGCACCGTCGTCGAGCGCTTCGCCGAGGATCTGCGCTCGGCCAGTTGGGACTCGCTCGTGTTCTCCCGCGGGCAGTCCCTGGTCAGGGTGCCCATGAAGTATCCGCTCAAGGGCACTCGGGAGCTGTTGGCGGAGCGTCTGGCGGATGCCCGGACCACCGAGGATCTGCTGACGGCACTGGGAATAACTAGACTGGATACGCCGGGCGCAGACGCGCCGGTCCGCGATACAAGCGAGGTATGAGATGACACAGGAACAGTTCCACAAGTCCGATTCCACTCCGGTCGATGCCCCGGACGATGCGCCCGTGGTCGCGGCCCAGGCGCAGATCAACACATCGAACGTCGACTCGATCCTCGACGACATCGACTCCGTGCTCGAAAGCAATGCCGAGGAGTTCGTGCGCAACTTCGTGCAGAAGGGCGGGCAGTGAGCGCACTGCCACCCGAACTCCTGACCGTCTGCACGGATTCCTTCACGGAACTCGGCCGGCGGCTCATCCCCGACGCTCTGCCGGGCCCAGTCCCGGAGGGTGAGGGCGCACCACAAGTGCCCACCGGAACCACGATCCTGGCCCTGACCACAGCCGATGGCGTGCTGATGGCCGGTGACAGGCGGGCCACGATGGGCAACGTCATCGCCTCGCACACCATCGAGAAAGTGCACCCGGCCGATGACGCCTCGGTGATCGGGATCGCCGGGACGGCGGGCCTGGCACTGGACCTGATCCACCTGTTCCAGGTCGAACTCGAACACTACGAGAAGATCTCCGGGACGCCCCTGTCCCTGCTGGGCAAGGCGAACCGTCTGGCGACGATGCTGCGGGGCCGCCTCGACCTGGCGCTGCGGGGCCTGGCCGTGGTGCCGTTGTTCGCCGGGGTCGACCCGTCCGACACGGCGAACCCCGGTCGGATCTACTCCTTCGACGTCACCGGTGGCAGCTATCCGGAGGGCCCGTTCCACTCGATCGGCTCCGGTGCCGCCTGGGCCAGGGGGACCCTGGACCGACTGTGGAGACCCGCCCTCGACCTCGACGCCGGGGTCGACCTCGCACTCGAGGCGCTGATCGATGCAGCAGGTCAGGATTCCGCCACGGGCGGTCCCGATCCTCTCGGCCGGATCGCGCCGACGGTCCTGCACGCCACCGTGACCGGTGTCCAACGGGTCCCGCCCGCGCGGGTACTCGAGCGGGCCCAGGCCATCATGGAGTCCCGCGGTAGAAGGAATGGCCGATGAGCATGCCGATGTACGTCTCACCCGAACAGCTGATGAAGGACCGCGCGGACTATGCCAGGGCCGGTGTCACCAGGGGTCGCAGCGTGTTGGTGCTCAGCTATGCCGACGGCATCCTGCTGTTGGCGCAGAATCCCTCGGCCGGGCTGCACAAGATCTCCGAGATCTACGACCGGATCGGCTTCGCCGCGGTCGGGCGCTACAACGAGTTCGAGACCCTGCGCCAGGCGGGCGTGCGCTTCGCCGATCTGCGCGGGTACAGCTATGCCAGGGCCGATGTCACGGCCCACGGCCTGGTCGCAGCCTACGCGCAGACGCTGGCGGGGGTGTTCACCACGGAGGCCAAACCCTATGAGGTGGAACTGGTCGTCGCCGAACTGGGGGACACCGCGGATACCGACGGGCTCTTCCGCATCTCCTTCGACGGATCCGTGTTCGAGGCCGGACACCATGTGGCACTCGGCGGACAGGCGGCCGCGCTGGATGCCCGGCTGGCCGATGTCGACACCAGGAGCATGGACTTGCAGGCGGCCAAGGCCACTGCGATCGAGGCCTTGACCGGCGGCGATACGACGAACCTGGAAGCGGCGGTCCTTGACCGCACCACCACCCGCCGGCGGACCTTCACCCGGCTCGACCTATCTGCAAAGGAGGCCTGAGATGCGGCGCATCTTCGGCATCGAAACGGAATACGGCATCGCCTTCACCGCCACCGACGGCAGGCGCCTGGGGCCCGAGGAGGTGGCCCGCTACCTGTTCCGCCCCATTGTGGCCTGGGGCAGGTCCTCGAACGTGTTCCTGCCCAACGGCTCCCGCTTCTACCTGGACGTGGGGTCGCACCCCGAGTACGCCTCGGCCGAATGCGATTCGGTCCACGACCTGGTGGTCCAGGACAAGGCGGGGGAGTCCCTGATGGCGGGCCTGCTGGATACCGCGGTCGAGGCCATGGCCGCCGATGGCGTGCACGGGCGCCCGCACCTGGTGAAGAACAACCAGGATTCGGCCGGCAATTCCTATGGCAGTCACGAGAACTATCTGATCCGCCGCTCGATGGACTTCACCCATCTGACGACCACCCTGCTGCCCTTCCTGGTGGTCAGACAGCTGCTCGTCGGTTCGGGCGCGGTACTGCCCAAGACCGCACTGCTGCAGGCTCCGCCGGCGGAGACGAACCGTGTCAACCCGCATGCCCCGGGACAGACGCCGACACTGGCCGCCGATGAACTGGTCTACGGACTGTCCAGCCGCGCCGATGTCATGTGGGAGGGCGTGTCCTCGGCGACGACGCGGTCGCGCCCCATCATCAACGCCCGCGATGAACCGCACGCGGATGCGGAGAAGTACCGCCGGCTCCACGTCATCGTCGGCGATTCGTCGATCGCAGAGCCCACCACGGAACTCAAGGTCGGGTCGGCGGCTCTCATCCTCGACCTGATCGAGACCGGTGCCACGCTGGGGGATCTGAGCCTGCGCAATCCGATCAGGGACATCCGCACGGTGGCCCGCGACCTGACCGGATCGACCCGGCTGGAATTGGCCTCCGGCACGGTCATGACCACGCGGGAACTACTGGGCGTCTACCTCGAACACGCCACCCGGCTGGTGGCATCGGGCAACCACTCGATCGGCGACGATGCCACGGCGGCCCGGGTGCTCGACCTGTGGACCAGGATGCTCACCGCAGTGGAGTCCGGTGACTTCTCACAGGTGGACACGGAGATCGACTGGGTGATCAAGAAGAAGCTGTTCGATCGGTACCTGGAGCGTTCGGACGCGGGCCTCGACGACGCCCGGATCGCCCGGCTGGACTTCGCCTATCATGACATCTCCGCGGCCACCGGGATGTACCACAAGCTCGTGGCGGCGGGGCTGATCGCCCGGCGCACCACCGATGCGGAGGTCACCGCCGCCACCACCACCCCGCCGCAGACCACCAGGGCCAAGCTGCGCGGTGCCTTTGTGGGAGCGGCCCATGCCGCCCGGCGCGACTTCACCGTCGACTGGGTCCACCTGCGGGTCAACGACCAGTCCCAGCGCGCCGTCATGCTCAAGGACCCCTTCAAGGCCACCGACGAACAGGCTGAGGGTCTGATCGCGGGTCTTTCGCTAGGATGATCCCGGTACGTCATCGGAAGGAAGATCTTTTGCGAGTCAAGCTCATCAGCACCCTGGCCGTCCTCGGCCTCGTCCTGTCCGGTTGCGGGGGAGGCGATAAGGAGGACAATGCAAGCGCCTCCCAGGCCCCGGCCGGCAGTGCACCGGCCCAGGCCCCTGCCAAGGCCAAATCGACCTCTTTGGACCAGGTGAAGGTCACGGGGGCCTTCGGAAAGGAACCGAAGGTCGACTTCGCAGCCCCTCTGGCAATCGGGAAGTCCGGGCACAAGACGCTGAGCAAGGGCAAGGGCGAGGCCGTCAAGGACGGTCAGCAGCTGACCGTGCAGATGACGACTTTCTCCGGCAACACCGGCAAGAAGGCGGAATCCACGCTGGACCAGGGCAAGCCCGCGGGCTTCCCGATGGACACCAAACAGATCAATGGTGACCTCTACAAGGCGCTGAGCGGGGTACCGGTGGGTTCGCGTGTGCTGTTCAACATGCAGAGCCAGATCGCCAGTGATTCCTCGAACGGATCGTCCCAGTCCCAGACCGTGCTCTACGTCATCGACGTGCTCAAGGCCGAAAAGCAGCCCGAGGTGCTCAAGCGCGCCACCGGCTCCAAGGTGGCGCCCAAGGCGGGCCTGCCGAAGGTCACCCTGGGCAAGGACGGCAAGCCGTCGATTTCCAAGCCCAGTGGAACGAAGCCGTCCAAGCTGATCGTCCAGCCCACCATCAAGGGCAAGGGCGCGAAGGTCGCCGCCGGCCAGAACGTGACCTTCCACTACTCAGGTTGGTTGTGGGACGACAATACGAAGACCTTCGATTCGAGCTGGGACAAGGGCCAGCCCGCTACCTTCCAGATCGGGGTGAAGCAGCTCATCGCAGGCTGGGACGAGGGCATCGTCGGCCAGCGGGTCGGTTCGCAGCTGCTTCTGGTTGTGCCACCGGACAAGGGCTATGGTCCCTCCGGCAGCAGCTCGATCCCGGGCAACTCCACCCTGGTCTTCGTCATCGACATCCTCGCAGCGGTCGGCTGAATCACCCGCTGTCACCCACAGAACCACAACAGAAAGGCCATCCGATGGCACGCACCAAACCCGAAGTCGACTTCCCCGGTGAGGTCCCCCCGGTCGACCTGGAGATTCACGATGACATCCCCGGTGACGGCGCCGAGGCCAAACCCGGCGATACCGTGGCCGTGCACTATGTGGGCGTGTCCTTCTCGACCGGGGAGGAGTTCGACTCCAGCTGGGGCCGCGGGGAACCCTTGCGCTTCCGCCTGGGCGTTGGCATGGTCATCCCCGGCTGGGACCAGGGCGTGGTCGGCATGCGGGTCGGCGGGCGCCGGACCCTGCGGATCCCCGCCCACCTGGCATACGGGCCGGCAGGCGTGCCGGGCACGATAGCCCCGAACGAATCGCTCATCTTCGTCTGCGACCTCGCAGGCGTGGCCTAACCGCCGTCATGTCCGGCTCACTCGGTTCTCCTCAGGTCAGGCGGCAGACCGAACGTCTGCTGAACCTGCTCATCGCGCTGCGCTCGGCCGCCGGCTGGATCGATGCGGCGAGTCTGCGGGAGAAGATCGAGGATTACCGCGAGCTGGACTATGAGGCCTTCGACCGGAAGTTCAGCCGGGACAAGGAGCTGTTGCGGGGCCTGGGCATCGAGATCTCCGTGAAATCCTGGGAGGACGTGGAGTCCGGCGCGCCGGCCTACGGCTATCGGATCGACGATGACGACTACGCGCTGCGCGACATCGTGCTCGACCGGGATGAGGCCCTGGCCCTGACGGTGGCCTCCGACGTCCTACGCGGCACCGAACTGGGTCCCGATGCGGCCCGGGCACTGGATAAGCTGCGCGGTCTGGGCCTGGATCTGGAACCCGGTCATGCGGAGTTCCCAGCGGGCTCCGGGCTGCGCGAGGCCGCCTTCGCGCCGCTGATGCGCGCGCTGGGGCGTAGGGAACCCGTCGGATTCGACTACCGCAAACCCGGCGGTGAACCCCAGCGGCGGCGCCTGGAACCCTATGCGCTGCTCAATCGGGGCGACTCGACCTATGTGGTCGGGCAGGACATCGACAGATCGGCGATCAGGACCTTCCGCCTCTCGCGGATCATCGGGACGATCTCGGCAGTGCAGGGGAGGGCCGCAGGCGACTACGCGATCCCCACCGAGTTCCGGGCCGCCGACTGGTTCGATCCGGGCGGCCCTGCCCAGGAGACGGCTCGCCTGGCGGTGGCCCCCGGTGCCGCCGATCCGCTGCGCCGCAGGGCAAGCGCGCACTGGACCGGACCCGAGGGGTGGGACCACATCGAGGTCCCCGTCGATTCCGGTGGCGACTTCATCGACTACCTGCTGGGCTTCGGACCGGCGGTGCGGGTCCTGGCCCCTGAGACGCTGCGCCGGGACTATCTGGCCGCGCTGGAACTGACGGCGCAGACACTGACCCGCCTGGCAGGGGGCGACCATGGCCAGGGGTAGCGCCGCAGCGGGACGGCTGACCCGCCTGTTGGGACTGGTGCCCTATCTGGTGCGCAATCAAGGGGTCGGAGTGGCCACAGCGGCCGAGGCCTTCGGCATCACCCAGGCCCAGCTGATCGACGATCTGCAGCTCCTGTTCGTCTCCGGCAGGCCCGGCCACATGCCCGATGACCTGATCGAGGCCAGCTGGGAGGGCGACCGAATCTACGTGTCCAATGCCGAAGAGGTATCCGTGCCCGTGCGGTTGAGTCCCGACGAGGCGCGCAGCCTGCTGGTGGCAGTCGACTACCTGCGTGCCCTGCCTGCGACCACCGACGGGCAGGACGCCATCCTGGCCCGGTTGCGACAGAAGATCGAAGCGGTGGGCCGGGCCAGGGTCGCGCATATCGAGCACGATCTGCCCGCCATCCCAGCTCAATTGCGCTCCACGCTGCTCGCCGCCATCGACGCGGGTTCCGGGCTGCGCATCGACTACTACGTCTCCAGCCGCGATGAGCTCACCGTCCGACTCATCACGCCGGAGCGACTGCGTCTGGACGGCCGCTGGTACATCGACGCGTGGTGCCATGATTCCCATGCGCCGCGCACTTTCGCGGTGGACAATGTGCGATCGGCCACCGAAGCGCCCGCACCCGGCGTGCCGGAGGAGGCCTCGGCTGAACGGGTAGCGCGCCCGGCCGAGGAGGCGTTCACGGTCCACCTGACCCTGGCCCCGCGTGCGGCCTGGCTGGCCGATGAGCTCGGTGCCTACGAGACCGAATACGATGTGGCGGGTCCGGGCAGCGTGAGGGTCGGATTGAGAGTATTCTCACGTGCGTGGCTCGACCGCTTCCTGCTGTGCCACGGCCGCCACCTGCTGGCGGTTGAACCCGCGGAGCTGGCCCGGGGTGCGGCGGCCTGTGCCCGTGCCACAGGGGAGGGCGCACGGGGAGAAACCCACCCCAAAAGCGCGTAGACTTGTCGGGACTACTTTGAAGGAGAAACCATGGGTGGATTTTCCCCGATGCACATTCTGATCGTAGTGCTGGTGATCGTGCTGATCTTCGGCGCTGCGAAGCTGCCCTCCGTTGCGAAGAACCTGGGCAAGTCAATGAAGATCTTCCGCGACGAGGTCAAGGATCTGGGTAAGGACGGTCAGAAGAAGGCCGACACGGACGATCAGGCATTGACGGGCCAGGGGACGGATGGCGCCGGGGCCCAGACCGCGGCGAACGAGCAGACCGACAATAAGCCGCAGTCGTCCAAGTAAAAGGTGGTCACACGGAGTAAACGACGTTCGAACCCCGAACGTCGGATGCCCTTGATGGGGCATCTCAAAGAGATGCGCAACCGCGCGATCATCATCGGCGTATTCCTGCTGATCGGCGTGGTCGTCGGGTGGTTCCTGTATCAGCCGGTGATCGGTCTTCTGCAATCGCCCCTACACGAACTGGCGGAGCAGGACGGAAAAGAGGCCCAGGTCAATTTCGCCTCCGTGGCCTCGCCCTTCGACATCAGACTCAAGGTAGCGGCGTTCATCGGAGTGATAGCGTCTTCGCCGATCTGGCTCTACCAGATCTTCGCGTTCATCATGCCCGGCCTCAAGCGGAAGGAGAAGCTCTACACTCTGGGCTTCGTCCTCACCGCACTGCCGATGTTCCTGCTGGGCGGCACCATGGCCTTCTTCGCTTTGCCCAATGCGGTCAAGGCGCTGGGTTCGTTCATTCCAGAAGGCGGCTCGTACATCATTCCGGCGGGCGACTACCTGTCCTTCGTGATGCTGGTGATTCTCGCCTTCGGAGTGGCCTTCATCTTGCCCGTGCTCATGGTCGGGCTCAATATGCTGACGATTCTCAGCGCGCATACCATCCGCAAGTCCTGGCGCTGGCTGGTCGTCCTGGTCTTCGTCTTCGCGGCGATCGCCACACCCAGCCCCGATGCGGTCTCCATGTTCTACCTCGTGGTGCCGATGCTCGTCATGTTCTTCCTCGCCTGGTTGATCTGCGCCCTGCACGACAAGCGGCGCAGAAGGCGGATGATCGCCGAGGGCACCTGGGTGGAGCCGGTGACCGTCGATGAGGACTGACGCTTAGACTGGCAGGTATGCAAGAAAACAGCTCTCCCGCCCAGGCCTATGCCGCGTTCCGTGCCCGCCAGGCGGAGGGATCGACGGTTCTCCACCGTTTCCGCGACGATTTGCCCTACCCCCTGGACGACTTCCAGATCCGCGCCTGCCGGGCGCTGGAGGAGGGACGGTCCGTCCTCGTCGCAGCTCCGACGGGTGCAGGGAAGACGACCGTGGCGCAGTTCGGAGTCGAACTGGCGGTGGCCCGCGATGTCAGGGTCTTCTACACCACCCCCATTAAGGCGCTGAGCAATCAGAAGTACCAGGAGTTGGTCGATGCCCACGGGGCGGACCGGGTGGGTCTGCTGACCGGCGATGCGAGCATCAACCGGGATGCACAGATCGTTGTGATGACCACCGAGGTCCTGCGCAATATGATCTATTCCGGCACCGGACTGGACGACCTGGGCTACGTTGTGCTCGACGAGGTCCACTATCTGGGCGATAGATTCCGTGGCCCGGTGTGGGAGGAGGTCATCATCCACCTGCCGGCGCACGTGCTGCTGGTCAGCCTGTCGGCCACCGTGTCCAATGCCGAGGAGTTCGGCGCCTGGCTGGCCGAGGTCCGCGGCCATACCGACGTCATCGTCTCCGAACACCGCCCGGTGCCCCTGTACAACCACGTGGCCGTCGGCACGGACATCCTGCCGCTGTTCACACCGACCGGCCACGACGTCAACCGGGACCTGCAGGCCGCGGTGCGCCGCTACCGCGGGTCGGGCTCCCGCCGCGATAAGCGCCGCCATTCGGCCCCGCGCTTCACCCGCCCGGCCCGCTCGGCGACGATCCGCTCGCTGGCCCGCTCCGGGCTGCTGCCGGCGATCTACTTCATCTTCTCCCGCAACGCCTGCGATGATGCGGTGGAACACTGCCTGGCCTCCGGCCTGGACCTCACCGATGAGGCCAGCAAACGGGTGATCAGGGAAGAACTCGATGATTTGCACGATGAACTGCCGGATGCCGACCTGAGCATCCTGGGATTCCACAACTTCGCCGCGGGACTGCTCGGCGGATTCGGGGCGCACCATGCGGGGTTGATCCCACAATTCAAGGAACTGGTCGAACGACTCTACGCGGCCGGCCACATCAAGGTCGTGTTCGCCACCGAGACCCTGGCGTTGGGCATCAACATGCCCGCCCGCTCCGTCGTGCTCGAAAAGCTCTCGAAGTTCAACGGCGAGACGCATGTGCAGATCACCCCGGGGGAGTACACCCAGCTCACCGGTCGGGCCGGTCGCCGCGGGATCGACGTGGAGGGCCACGCGGTGACCATCTGGCACCCCTCGATCGACCCCTCCGATATCGCGGCGCTGGCCTCCAAGCGGACCTATGCGCTCAAGAGCCAGTTCACCCCGACCTACAATATGGCGGCCAATCTCCTGGCGCGCCTCACCACCGACGATGCCCGCAAGGTACTGGAGACCTCGTTCGCCCAGTATCAGGCCGACACCTCGGTCGTCGGTCTGGCGAAGAAGGCGCGCCGTGCCGACGCCGCCCTGGAGAAGTATCATGCGGCCATGCAGTGCGACCACGGGGACTTCGCCGAGTACTTCGGGCTGCGCCGCACCATCGCGGCGATGGAGAAGTCCGCGGGCAAGTCCAGGGCCAGGCTCAAACAACGGGAGCTGCTCGAGGCCATGTCGAAGCTGCGCTTCGGCGACGTCGTACTGCTGCCCAGCCGCCGTAGTTTCGGCGCCTGTACCGTCATCGCACCGCTGCGCACCGAAGAGGGGGGCGATACCCGCCTGCCCAGCGTGCTGACGTCGACCGGCAAGGTCTGGCATCTGCGCCCGCACGAGGTCACCGAACCACCGGTGCATCTGGGCCACATCAAACCGGGCAAGAAATTCAACCATCGCGTCGTCGCCGAGCGCCGCCGGGTCGTCGAAACCGTCGCGGCCGGCATCGAGTCCGGGGCGATCAACGACCCGGCCGATGTCGGCCATGCCGTCAAGGTCCGTGCGGACACTGTCGGCAGGGAACAGATCGAGGCGGTGCGCGCACAGCTGCGGGCCCATCCCTGCCATGCCTGCCCCGACCGGGAAACGCATGCCCGCTGGGCCGAACGCGCCGTCAAGCTCGAACGCGAGCAGCAGTCGGTGATGGCGCAGATCACCGGACGCACCGAGTCGATCGCGCATGTTTTCGACCGTGTCTGCAATGTGCTCACGACCCTGAAGTTCCTCCCCGATGATTCGCACATTCTGCGCCGGATCTACGGTGAGCGCGATCTGCTCACGGCACTGAGCGTCCGCGCGGGCCTGTGGGACGAACTCGACGAACCGGAATGTGCTGCGCTGGCCTCGATGCTGGTCTATCAGGCGCGCCGGGAGACGATCGGGGCGCCGCGCCTGCCGTCTGCCAAACTGTCGCGGTGCTTCGACGAGTTGCGCTCGACCTGGCGCATGCTCTCGCAGATGGAGACGGACGCCCGCCTGCCGGTGACCCCGGAGCCGGAAGCCGGGATAGCCCGCGCCATGTACAACTGGGCCAATGGGAAGGACCTGGCGCATTCGATCGGACGCTCGGAGGTCGCCGCAGGGGACTTCGTCCGCTGGGCCAGGCAAACCCTGGATCTGCTGGGCCAGGTCGAACAGGTGGCAATCGGCCGCACCGCGGCGGTGATCCGGCGGGCCGCCGAATCACTGCGCCGCGGTGTGGTGCTCGATTGAGTCCTACTTGACCTTCGAACGGATCCGGTTGACGACTGTTTCGATATCGGATCCGAAGGCCGAATCAGCCGCAATATAGGTCCAGGTCGACGACGGACGCTTGAGCCCGTGCGCGGCCAGGTCGATTCCCTCCGCGGTGATCGTCGCATCGTCGAGCACCTGAGACGAAGTTTCGAGCACGTCCGGCCAGAAACCGGCGAAGGCCGCGATCGACTCCTTGTTGAAGGCCTCGTGTGGACGCTCATGGGCCAGGGTGCGAAGGTGGATGCCCTCGCGCAGATCGTTCAGATACGCCAGGTGCTCCACCCAGCGTTCGTCGAGTTCGAACAACAGGACGTCGCGCAGAGCAGCCTCGACGACTTCCTCACCATGGTCCCGGCGGGCCCCGTCGATCTTCCCCCTGGTTTCCGGTTTCAGGCTTTCGAGCAGTTCGCCCTGTCCCGCGCCGGACTTCCGGATGCCCTCGCGGCGCGCCAATACGAGCTGGCGCTGCTTGGCCATGAGTTCGTTGAACTTCCAAGTGTCGCGGTGGTTCGCGGTGTTCTCGCCCTCGGCCATCCGCTGTGCGTGTTCGACCAGCTGCGCGGCCCTGCGGTTGGCGATGAACCCGGTCTCATCGCCCTCCTCCTTGAACCTGGCGGCCTCCGGGACGCGGGTGAGCAGCTCGTCCTCCAGACTGGTGAAGAACACGGATTCGCCCGGATCGCCCTGGCGTCCGGCGCGACCGCGCAGCTGATCGTCCAGGCGGGAGGACGTATAGCGGCCGGCGCCGATCACCAGGAGACCCTGAGAGCGCACGGCGTCGTCCTCGTCGAGCAGGATATCGGTACCGCGGCCGGCCATCTGGGTGGAGACGGTCACCGCCCCCCGCCGACCCGCCGCCGCGATTACCTGCGCCTCGTGCGAATCGTCTTTGGCGTTGAGCACCGCGGCGTCTATGCCGCGATCCCGCAGACGCCCGGCCAGGGATTCGCTTTCTGCGACCGAGCGGGTGCCGACCAGAACGGGCCGTCCACCCGCGTGCTGTTCGACGACCTCTTCGACGATCGCGCGCTCCTTGGACTCCTGATAGGTGTAGAGCCGGTCGGCCAGATCCTGCCGGATCATCGGCTCGTGTGGTTCCACGACCAGGATCTCGAGTTCGTAGAATTCCCTGAGATCGTCGCCGACGGCCACCGCGGTGCCGGTCATCCCGCAAACGGTCCGATAGCCGTGGATCAGTTCCTCGACCGTCATCTGGTCCATGATCTCGCCGCTGGCCGAGGTCTCCAGGTGTTCCTTCGCCTCGACGGCCGCCTGCAGCCCGTCGGGCCAGCGCTGCAGTGCGGCGACGCGCCCGCGTGAGTCGGAGATCAGTTTGATCCGCCCGTCGACCACCAGGTAGTCGACGTCGCGGGTGACCAGGGCCTTGGCGTAGAGGGCCAGGTTGATCGCCGCGAGCGTAGCGGTATCGGCGCCGAACAGATCGACGTCCATCAGGGATTCGACCCGATCGGCACCGGCATCGGTCAGCGAGACCGCCTTGCGGTCGGGGCTGATCTCATAGTCCTGTCCCTCGTCCAGACCCTCGACCAGAGCCGCGATCTGCTCATCGGCTGCCTCAACGGTGGTCGAACCGGCCAGCACCAGGGGGACACGGGCCTCGTCGATGAGCACCGAGTCCGCCTCATCGACGATGACCACGTCGCGTTCTCCCACTCGCAGCGCGGAGTCCTCGAGGACGAATCTGTCGCGCAGCACATCGAAGCCGATCTCCTGAACGGAGCCGTAGACGACCTCGTTATCGTAGGACGTCCGGCGTTCGGCATCCGGCAGGGCCTCGGTGATGGCGGCAGATGCGACGCCCAGGAGCTCGAACAGTGGGCGCATCCAGGACTCATCGCGTTCGGCCAGGTAGTCATTGACGCTGACCACGTGGACCCGGCGGCCCTGGAGCGCGTAGCCGGCGGCGGCCATCGCGCCCACCAGGGTCTTCCCCTCACCGGTCAGCATCTGCACGATCTGGCCCTCGAGCAGGCCGATCAGACCGGTGATCTGGGTGGTGAAGGGGCGTTCGCCCAGGGTGCGCTCGGCTGCGACGGTGACGAGCGCGGCGTAGTGGACCAACTGTTCGCGCCGTGAGTCACGTTCGAAGGCGGCGGATGCCGCGGCGGGGAATTCGGCGTCAGTGGTCGAGTCGTACTCCCGACTCAGCGCTTCGATGTGCGCGCGTTCTTTCTCCAACCAGGCGAACTTCTTGTCCGCCTGGGCGCCGGGGCGGCCCAGCAGACGGGAAAACAGACCCATGTCACGTCCTTCTTCTAAATCGACCGGAATCAGTCTATAAGGGGGATCGGCCGGTGGTCTTCAGCACACGATCAGTCTTCGAAGGGCCAGCGGCCGTCGATGTGGGCATCGCGGCCCTTGGAGCGCAGGAACGATTCGAAGTCCTTCGCCTGTGCGGCCTTCCACTCGATCTGGGCGGCGTGCAGGGCCTCGGCGGACATGCGGAAGTCCGGGTACTCGGCTGCGATCGCGAAGGCGATGCCGGCACTGGCCCGCGCGTCGGCTCCCGCATCATGGGCATCGGTCAGATCGACTCCCCAGCGCTGGGCCGTCGCGGTCAGGGTCCTCTTGCCCCTGCGGTAGCGTTCGGCCTGCTTGTCGATGACCAGGGTGTCGATGACCCAGGGGCACACGGCGTGGGCATCCGGGTGCAATCCGTACCGGCTCGCCTCGCGCTGGAGGACGGTCAGGTCGTAGACGAGGTTGTGGCCGACGACCGCGCCGCCTGCGGCGCGCACCTGCTCCAGTGCCGCCAGGATCTGCGTCAGGGCCGCGGGGGCCGGTTGGCCGTTGGCGCGGGCGGTCTCGGTCGAGATCCCGTGGATCGCCTGGGCGTCTGCCGGGATCTCGACTCCCGGATCGACCAGCCAGGTGGTCTGGGCTCCGGCCTCGCCCCCGGTGCAGTCGATGAGGGCTGCGGTGACCACCCGGGCGGTATCGGGGTCGACTCCCGTGGTCTCCAGGTCGAAGGCGAACACGGGGCCGACGGTCCAGGGCAGGGGCTGCGGGTCGGAGGGCCGAGCCGGAGTGGACGGCCGAGCCGGTACGAAGCCACCCGTCGTCGTGGGAATATCGGCGCGCAGCGCGGTCAGGAGCCGCTGCGCGCTGCGGCCCAGGCCCAGCTCATCGGCCATTTCGGTCAGTTCGGCCACGTCGGGGGAGTGGGTGCCGGGGGCTCTGAGGGCCTCTGCCACGTCGAGGTCCTGACGGATCGTCATCACCTCGATGTTCTTCCAGATCCGGTCCGCGGCCTCCAGCAGAGCTGCCGCCCGCCGGGCACTGAGCCCGTGGGAGCGCTGGCCCGCGGCTGCGGCTGCGAGTACCTCGCGCAGATCGCCGTAGCCCGAGAGCAGTTTCGCAGCGGTCTTCTCGCCGATCCCCGGTACCCCTGCGATCCCGTCCGAGGGGTCACCGCGCAGTGCTGCGAGTTCCCGGTAGGCGGTTCCGGAGTCGACTCCGTAGAGCGCAGGCAGATCGGCCGCCGTGATCGTCTCCCACACCCCCTTCGGCTTGGGCCGGTAGAGCACTGTGTCATGGCCGGGCTCGAGCAGGCTGAGCAGATCGCGATCGGTCGAGACGATCGTCACGGGCTCCGCCGCCTGGCCGACCATAGAGCCGATGACGTCATCGGCCTCGGTGCCCGGGACTTCTGCCGAGGTGATGCCCGCGGCATTCAACAGGGCCTGCAACATGGGGATCTGCGGGGCGAGTTCCGGTGGAATCTCGGAGCCGGTCTCACCGGCGCGCTCCGCCTTGTACTCAGGCAGAATCGCTGTGCGCCAGGCCGGGCGCCAGTCGGCGTCGAAGACGGCGGCCAGCCGCCGGGTGCCCAGATCCTGGGCCAGCGTGGCCAGAGCGTCGAGGGTGCCCCTGATCGCATTGACCGGGGTTCCGTCGGGCGCCGTCATAGTCGTGGGCAGCGCATGGAAAGCCCGGTAGTACAGGGTGGGCAGGTCGATGGTGATGAGCGGCTCGTTCACTCCTCCAGCCTAGCGGCATCTCCTCCCATGGCCGGTCTCCGGTCCGCAGCGAGCAGGTGGGATACTTGGGAGATGAGTCAAACAGTCCTGTACAACGCCGATGTCTATTCGAGCGTGGATCCCTTCGCCAATGCGATCGCCTTCGCCGGCCCCGAAGTCCTGTGGGTCGGCGGTGATGAAGCCGCCACCGTCATGGATGGGCGGTTAATCGACTGCCAGGAGGATTTCATCACCCCCGGTTTGACCACTGCGGCCCTCGATCTGGGCCATACCGCGGTGACCGGGACTCGGCTGTTGGCCGCCGGAATCGTCAGTGCACATGTGCTGGGCACGTCCGAACAACTCACAGCCTTCGCCTCTTCGGCCGGTGTGCTGCGGGTGACGGCCTATGAGTTCACATCCGACGGTTCGGTCGCTCCGGGACACCGCCCGGCGCTGCGGGCGCGCGTCGCCCTGGAACTATCGCCGCAGACGGCGCCGGAGGCGTTCGTGGTCATCGACACGCTGGACGAACTGCGCGCGATGGAGGCTCGGCTGAGCGACTCCACGATCCTGGTGGCCGCCCAGCGCGCGGCATGGCGCCTGTTCGTCACAGCGCCGATCACCGAGGCCGATATCGCTGCCCTGGGCTCCTGGGGGTTGGGCATCACGATCGCTCCCAGCACCCATGACTATCCCATCGCACAGCTGTTGGCCGCGGGCGCCCAGCTGAGTTTCTCCCTCGATCCCGAGTCGCCCTGGGCCACCCTGCGCGCTGCCGTCTTCGGACCGGACGGGACCTCGGGCCGGGCGGCGTTCAACGCCGTCACCCGGTTCGCCCACCGGGCGATCGATGATGTCTCCGGTGGGGTGCTGGCCCCTGGCGCCAGCGCCGACCTGGTCCGCTGGCGGATCGGGAATCTGGTCGTCCAAGCAGCGGACGAACGGGTTGCGGCGTGGAGCACCGATCCGCGCTCCGGCACCGCCGGACTGCCCGATCTCAGCCCGGATCAGCCACTGCCGCTACCGGTGACCGTCTACGTCGATGGCTCGCCCATCGACTGAGGGTACGCTCAACAGACAGAATCTACGGATAGGGTGGACCCCGTGAGCCAGCAGACCCTGATTGCGATCCCAACGTACAACGAACGCGAATCCCTGCCCGTGACGATCGAGGCGATCCATCGCTACAGCCCCGAGGTCGACGTCCTCGTCGTCGATGATGGTTCCCCCGATGGGACGGGGGACTGGGCCGATGAGCGGGCCCGGTCCGATGAGCGGATCCACGTGCTCCACCGCACCGCGAAGAACGGGCTGGGCGCCGCCTACCTGGCCGCATTCGATTGGGCCCTGGAACGCGACTACAGCATCATCTGTGAAATGGATGCCGACGGTTCGCATCGGGGCCGCGATCTGCCGTTGCTGCTGCGGGCGATCGATGCGGGCGCAGATCTGGCGATCGGCGCCAGGTGGGTCCCCGGCGGGGCGACAGTGAACTGGCCGTGGAATCGCAATCTGCTCTCCCGCGGCGCGAACGTCTACGTCAACGTGGCGATCGGGTTGGGCGTCCACGATGCCACTGCCGGCTTCCGCGCCTACCGGCGTGAGCTGCTCGAGGCCATGGATCTGGGAGCCGTGGAATCCCAGGGGTACTGTTTCCAGATCGACATGACGGTGCGGGCGAAGAACGCCGGGGCAGTGATCACCGAGGTGCCCATCGTCTTCGTCGAACGGGAACTGGGCGTATCCAAGATGAGTGGCAACATCATCGAGGAGGCCGTGGGCCGGGTCGCCGTCTGGGGTGTGCGGGCCCGTGCGCGGCAGGTTGCTCGCCTGGTGGGCAGGCGGCGCTGACCAGCCGATGCATGACACGGGGGCCGTCCGATCACATCGATCGGACGGCCCCCGTGTCATTCGTTCCGTCCACGGCCCGAGGGCGGGATCGGAACCGGTGGATCACAGCTCCGGTTTGCGCAGACCGCGCCGGATCTCCAGTCGTTCGTCCAACAGCTCCTGGAGCTCTTCGAACGAGCGGCGCTCCAGCAGCATGTCCCAATGCGAACGGACGTGCTTGGCCTCCTCTGCATCATCATCGGTGGCTCCCACCCGGGTGCCGATCCCGTGGGTTTTGGAGTCCCAGGTGTTCGGAACATCCGCTTCGACTGAGAACGGAACGGAGAAGGTGAAGCCGTCCTCGCAGACGTATTCGACATCCTGCCTGGGTGCGGGTTCGACGCCGACTTCGGATTCCAGGCTGCGGGAGCCCAGCTGGGTACCGCGGAGACTACGTTCGCTCATTCTTGCCGTCCTTCACGACTCGGGTACGTCATTCACAAACTTCAACATTATAGCCGGTCGGATCATTCCCCCGTCTGCACTCGAGCAGGGTAACGGGTCCTAGGATGGGTGCATGAGCCCGATACCACCCGAGCCGCTCGAACCGGATGCGGTCTACGACCCACCCGTGGTGGCCGGGTCCGCGCGCTCGGCCCGCTCCGACGACCGCAGGGCGCGGTCGAAGGAGCGGGCCGAGCGCACGGTGGAGGGGCTCGACGAGATCGCCGAAGCCGCCGCCGACCTGGCTGCGGAGGCACGCCGGCTGCATCGGCCCGAGGACACCCGTCTGCAATATGCGGCCCGGCTGACGGGGCGGGGGATTCGCGCGGCGGGGAAGCTGTTCAAACGCTGAGAGCACTCGTGATGTATGTCCCGATATCGGCCCGAGGCTGGCCAAATAACGTTTTGTTATCTAACCTGGTTGTTGGTAACGAACCGGTCACGCTCGTGGAGGAGTCCTCGTGGGTAAGCATTCCACACCCGAACAGTCGAAGGCTGGCATCAAGCAGATGCTCGGCGCCTTTGCCACCCGCTCGAACGCGGGCCGGCACTCGGCACCCAAGCAGAAGACCGCGGCGGGGGTGTTGGGCGCCACCAGCGCCAAACCGGTGATGGCCGCGATTGCGATCCCGACGGCCGCGATCGGTGCGGTCACGGTGGCCGGGGTCTCCAGCCAGCAGGGTGAGGGACAGGTCCAGGTTGCGCAGAACGTCGTCCCCGCGGATGTTTCTCCGCTGGCACAGGAGAAGGCCCAGGCTGCACCCAAGGCCGCCAAGGCGGACCCTGCTGCGGTCTCACTCCACACTCCGGCTCCCAAACCGGCGAAATCATCGTCGTCCTCTTCGTCATCCGATGATGCGAGCACCAAGGGTAAGAATGGTAAGGCCTCGGGCCAGGGCGGTAGCTGCACCGCATCGACCTACGGCGAGGGCGACGGCACGGCCGGCGGTCCAACGGCATCGGGGGAGACCTTCAACCCCAGCGCAATGACCGCCGCACACAAGAGCCTGCCGCTGGGCAGCGTCGTCAAGGTCACCGCCTCCAACGGCAAGTCCGTGACGGTGCGGATCAACGATCGCGGCCCGTATATCGCCGGCCGCTGCCTCGACCTCTCGACCGCCGCGATGAACAAGATCGGCGGCGACGGCGTCATCAAGGTCAGCTACAAGGTCCTCTGAGGCACATGCGTCCACTGCGGGCCCCGAACCGATATCGGTTCGGGGCCCGCAGTGCGTGCGGAGCAACCAGGAGTTTCTGCGAGCTTGCCCACTGATTCCCCCTGCGGCTAGAAAAATAACGAAATGTTATCTATGGTGGTCTTTTGTAACGGAATGATCACACGATGAGGGGAAGCACCGTGGGAAAGCACTCTGGAGCGACGTCAGGCTCCGGTTTCAAACAGTTCATGGGCGCTCTGCGGCCGGGCAAGACCAAGTCCGGACGCCATGCCACGGCCGCCGGCGTGCTCCGCGCAACCAACCGCAAGCCGGTGATGGCCGCCATCGCGATCCCGACCGCTGCGATCGCGGCGGTCACCGTGGCGGGTGTCTCCAGCCAGCAGGGTGACGGCACCGTACACGTCGATCAGGACGTGGTGGCCTCCGATATCGCTCCACTGCAGCAGACGGGGAACACCCAGAGCAAGCAGACCAGGGTTCCGCAGATGACCGGGGGAGTCCGCCTGGAGACGCCGGCGCCCGAACCCACTCACACACAGGCGCCGGCGAAGCAGGGGAAGGATTCCCCCTCGAAGTCGAAGAAGTCGTCCTCGCAGGACAAGTCGTCCAAGCAGAAGACACCGAAGAAGAAGTCATCCGGGGATTCGAAGCACCCCACCAGCACCAAGGCCTCCGGCAAGGGTGGTAGCTGCAAGGCCTCGTTCTACTCAGAGGGACAGCAGACCGCCACCGGGGAGCGCTTCAATCCCAATGCCCTGACCGCCGCGCACAAGACCCTGCCCTTCAATTCGCGCGTGAAGGTGACGAACAAGAAGAACGGCAAGTCCGTGACCGTGCGCATCAACGACCGCGGACCCTATGTCGCCGGCCGCTGCCTGGACCTGTCAAAGGCCGCTATGAAGAAGGTCGGCGGGATATCGGCCGGCCACATCAACGTCACCTGGAAGGTGCTCTGACTCAGTGAAGAGACGCTTTATCCTGTCCACGACCGCCGCTGTGGCCACTGTCGCCGTTGGCCTGAGTGGCTGCGTTGCAGCCCCCGGTACCCAGCAGGCGGCGCCGCAGTATTCGCAGACGACTGCGGATTCGGATCTGAGCCGACAGGCCGCCGGCCTGGTGCACATCGACCAGACCTCCAAGAAGAAGAAAAAGAAGAAGGCCAAGAAGTCCGGCAGTTGCAAGGCCAGTTACTATTCGTACGGTTCGCGCACCGCCAGCGGTGAGCGCTTCAAGCCGAACAAGCTGACCGCAGCGCACAAGTCCTTCAAGTTCGGCACCAAGGTGAAGGTGACGAACAAGAAGAACGGCAAGTCCGTGACCGTGCGCATCAACGACCGCGGACCGTTCGTCAAGAGCCGTTGTCTGGATTTGTCCAAGGGTGCGATGAAGAAGCTCAAGGGCACCAAGG